>NZ_CAJXJX010000008.1 GCF_913055775.1 uncultured Demequina sp.
GCCACCGGCGATCCCCCCCGTCCCGGCACTCGCCGGCTTCAACAGGACCACGCCGGCGGCGTCCTCGCCCTGCACCGGGTGCGGGATCGACGCGGCGATCCGGGGCACCTTGAAGAAGTGCTTCTTGGCCTCCTCGACGCCCTTGGCGATCGCCGCCGGCACCTCCTTGGCCTTGCCGTAACCCACGCCGACCGTGCCGTCGCCGTCGCCCACGATCACGTCTCCCGGCTGCACCGAGGCGCCGCCGCACGCGACCGTCACGTCCGACTCCCACGGCACGTGCCGCCTGCCCAGCACCGCAGGGTGCGCCCCCGCAGCGAACACGGGTAGGCCCGAGCCGGCCACCGCATCGGCGTCCCGGACGGCACCATCAGAGACGATCCCCGCGGCCCCGAGCGCCTGCGCCCGGGCCGCGAGGATGTCGCCCAGCGTGCCCGCGTCCTTCACGCCGCGCGCCTCGATCACGATGACCTCACCCGGTGCGACCGAGTCGAACAGCCGCTTCTGCGCGTTGTAGCCGCCGCCGTGGGACTCGAAGAGGTCCTCGCGAAACGGGATGTACCGCAGCGTGCGGGCCACGCCCACGAAGGACGCGCCGGGCTTCAGCGCCGCCACCCCGTCGATGGTCACGGCGTTGAGGCCGTGGGCGCGCAGCCGCTGGGACAGCGCGGCGGCGGGAATGCGCTCGAGCAGCGCACGCAGGTCGGGGTCGAGCGCGGGGACGCCCTCAGTCTGGTCCGTCATCGTCACCTTTCCGTGGCTGGAAACAGTCTGGCAGGTCAGTGGATGGACAGGTAGTCCTCGAGCGTGGCCGGGGTGGCCTTGAGCAGCGGCTCGAGCACGTCCTCGCCCGGGAACTCGCTGGCCTCGAAGAACCAGCGGCGGCTCGCCGGCATGCCCCACTGCTGCGCGCGGCGGGGGTCGGACACGTCCCAGCGGATGGGCTCGGACTCCATGTCGATGAACTGGTAGTGCGTGGTGAACAACTCGATCCGGTGCTGGTCGGGATCGCGGATGTAGAGGAAAAGCGCGTTCGACAGCCCGTGGCGACCGGGGCCGCGATCGATCTCGTGGCCGAAGCCCATCGAGCCCGTCACGTCCGCCGCGTGGATCAGCGCGGTGGCGTCCGGGACCGTGTACGCGAAGTGGTGCAGGCGCGGACCGCGGCCGTTGGTGAAGACCAGGTCGTGGGTGTTGCCCTTGACCTCGAGCCACGTGCCCCACAGCTCGTCGGTGCCGTCCTTAGCGGTGTACTCGGACATGCGCATGCCCAGGCCGGTCCAGAAGTCGGTGGCCTCCTGCACGTCGTAGGTCACCACCTGGTAGTGGTCCAGGCGCTGCGGGGCGCCGGCGCGGAAGTCGTGGAAGTCGGCCATCTTGCGCGGCACGGTCTCCATCGAGCTCGTGAGCTCCATGTGCGTGCCGACGGGGTCGCGGAACCGCAGGGTCGCGCCCTGGTGGTCTGCCTCGACGCGCTCGTGCTCAACGCCTACCTTCTTGAAGAACTTCTCCGCGTCGAGGATGTCCTCCTCGGAGCGCACGCGCAGGCCCACCTGCAGCGCCTTGGCCTCGGTGCCGTGCTCGAGCACCATCGAGTGGTGGCAGTCCTCTTCGAGGCCGCGCAGGTAGATCGCGTGGTCCGTCTCCTCGGTCACCACGAGCCCGATCACGTCGCGGTAGAAGTCGCGGGACTTCTCGAGGTCCGTGCACTGGAGGCGGACGTGCCCGGCGCGGGTGATCGCGAAGTCCGGGTCCTGGTTGAACGTGGGAAGCGTCATCGGGGTCTCCTTCTGGGATCGGCGTTGATCTGTCTCCATGGTGACGGCCGATGCGGTGGCGGGGAACTATCGGTCACCCTCACCGGCAATACATGATGGCTATGGGCAAGGGCATTCACTATCCTTGGGAGTATGGAAATCCGGCACCTGCGCTATTTCGCCACGGTGGTCGAGGCGGGCTCGCTCACGGCGGCCGCCGCGCGCCTGCACATGTCCCAGCCGCCGCTGTCCGTCGCGATCCAGAAGCTCGAGGCGGAGGTGGGCGTCCCGCTGCTCGAGCGATCCGCGCGCGGCGTGGAGCCCACCAGCGCCGGCCGCTTCCTGCTGGACAGGTCCTCGAGGGTGCTGGGCGAGGTGGACGACATCGCGGCCACGCTGGCGCGATACGGCGACGGCGCCGCGGGCACGCTGACGGTGGCCGCGGTGCCGGCGCTGCTGTGGCGGCGCATCCCCGCCGCCCTGCGGGAGCTCGCCGCCCAGGTCCCCGAGGTCGACGTGCGGCTGCTCGACCCGCCGCCGTGGACGGCGATCGACATGGTGCTCGAGCGCCGCGCGGACGTCGCGGCGATTCTGGTCGCAGACGCCCGGGCATTCGCCGTCCGCCACCGAGGCGAGCTCGACATCAGCGACTGGGGCGAGGTGCCGCTCGTAGCCGCACTGCCGCCCGGCGAGGCCGATGCCCCCGACCCGCTCCCCCTGTCCGCCCTCGAGGGCCGCGAGGTCCTCGTGCCCCGGCGCACCACCGCCGTCCCGAGCCTCCCCGAGGCCGTCGACGACACGCTGCGCCGCCACCGCATCGGCGCCACACTGAGAACCGTCGAGACCATCCAGACCTCCGTGCCCCTCATCGAGGCGGGGCTCGGCTGCGCGGTGCTGCCCGATGCCGACCGCGACAGCCTGCGGCGCTTCGCGCTCACGGTGCGGGCTCTCGAGCCGGCGCCGCAGCCCCTGCGCGCGCTGGTGCTGACGCGGGCGGGCGAGACCAACCCTGCGGTGAGGAGGCTGGTCTCGATTCTTGGGGGATGACCTCCCTGGAATCGCACACGGAGGACGATAGGATCGAGCACGGCTGAGCCGCACCGGGCCACGGCCCGCTTCGAGGACGCAGCGATGAAGGAGCTTCAGTGGCGACCAGCAAGGCCGACCAGGCATACGACATCCTCAAGGCGCGCATCATGGACGGCACCTACGCGCCCGGGCACCGCCTGGTGATCGACCAGCTCGCGCGCGAGCACCAGATCTCGTCAGTGCCGTGGCGCGAGTCGCTGCGCCGCCTCGAGGCCGAGGGCTGGGTCGACATCGTCCCCAACGTGGGCGCGCTCGTGAAGACCTTCGACACCGACGCCTGGCAGCGCACCATGCGCCTGCTGGCTCGGCTGGAGGGGCTCGCGACGTCGCTGTCGGCTGCGAACCTCACCGAGGAGGACATCGCTCAGGCGCGCGAGCTGAACCGTCAGGCCGGCGAGGCGCTGGCGGACTTCGACACCGCGCGTTTTGGCGAGCTGAACCGGCAGTTCCACGAACTGCTGTGCTCGAAGTGCGAGGATGACAGGCTCTTTGGCCTGGTGCACCACGAGTGGACGCGCCTGGACCTCATTCGACGCTCGGCCTTCTTCTACGCTCCCGGACGCGCGCAGGCGTCGCTGTCCGAGCACGAGGCCCTGCTCGACCTCATCGAGGGCGGCGCGGACCCCGAGGTCATCGAGACCGCCGCTCGTCGCCACGAGACCAGCACGCTCAAGGCTGTCATGGAGTACGACGCGACTCACACGGAGAACCGCCGGCCCGGCGGAGCCGTGGGGATGTTCTAGCCGGTCGACCAGCGCCGTCCAGGGGTGCAGGAGCCGCCACCTAGAATGGTGGTGTTGTTCGCCGTGTCCCCGGGGCCGTGCGCGACGCTCCCCCGACTGCCGAGGAGGCCCGTCCATGCCCGGTCCCGACTCAGTGCTGAGCGGCGCCTCGCTCGAGATCACCGCGGCCGACGGGCCGGGGTTCAGCGCGGCAGCAGGTGCCCTCGCTCCCGGCACCCGGGTCGCGATCACGCATCTGGGCACCCAGACCGCCCAGCAGCATCTCGACGCCGCCCGCGCCGTCGCCGCTGCTGGCCACATCCCCGTGGCACACTTGGCGGCACGGCGACTCGCCAGCGCCGCCGAACTCGAGGCGACTCTGGCCGCGCACGCCCAGCACGGCACCGACGGCCGCGTGGTCGTCGTCGGCGGGGACCCGCGACAGCCGCTCGGTCCGTTCTCGGAGGCCGCCCAACTCATCGAGACCGGCATGCTCGCTTCTCACGGCGTGACCGACGTGGGGATCGCCGGCTACCCCGATGGCCACCCCACTATCGCCGACGAGGTCCTGTGGGCGGCACTCACCCGCAAGCTCGCCGCGATCGCTGATCACGGCATGCAGGCCAGGATCGTCACCCAATTCTGCTTCGACGTCGACCTGGTGCTCGCGTGGATCGAGCGGGTGCGCGATGCGGGGATCGACGCACCTCTCCAGGTGGGTGTGCCTGGCCCTGCGAACGTCAGGCGCCTCGTGGGCTTCGCCCGCCGTTGCGGCGTGCAGTCGAGCGCGGCGCTCGCGCGCAAGTACGGCTTCTCGGTCTCCGCGCTGGTGGCGAACGCCGGCCCCGACAGGTTCATCGACGGGCTGCGCGAGGGCCTGGATCCCGCCGTGCACGGCGACGTTCACCTCCACCTGTTCGCGCTGGGTGGCGTCGGGGCCGCCGTGGAGTGGCTCGCCCGCCAGCACGCCGCCGCCTGAGGCGCCGCGACGACGACTCGCGCTTGCGACCGCGACTACGACGCGCGGCCAGCGCGCCACTGCGCGATGAATGCCTTGCCGTAGTCGTTGCCGTTCGGCAGGCGCAGCGTGGTATGCACGTGGAAACGTTGGGGCACCCGGTTCGACAGCCACACGCCCGCGTGATGGTCGAGCTCCGCCAGGATCACGGGCGACTGAATGCGCAGGTAGAACGGCTGGGAGCCGTCAGTCGCGCCGTACCAGGCGAGACGCGTCTGCGGCAGGTGGGCCCGCACCTCGGCGAGTGCGAGGGCGCGCTGGTCCGCAGGGAGCAACAGGAGGAAGTCCTCGACGATCACGAGCAGCAGCCGCCACTGCTCCGAGTCGAGGGACGATGCGGTGAGGCCCTCGTACGGCACCACACGGTTGTCGCGGAAGGCTCCCGCGACGTGGCGCTCGTCGGCGGGGTGGACCCTGCCCTCGGGCATCGCCGGGTCGAGCACGGTGTCGTAGACCACCGCGTCGCCGCGCTGCTCGTCCGTCAGAGACGAGGCCAGCGCGATCGCCATCCGCTCGCGCGCGTCGAAAATGGGCGGGTGTGCGCCGTCGGACAGCGCGGGCTCCGCGCCGATGAACACCGGCGCAATCACCTGCCGGCCGCCCACGAACACGCAGTTGAGTGCCACATGGTGACCGAACAGCTGCCAGCCCCAGGGCGCATCGGCGCTGGGATCGCCGTAGATCGCGACCCAGTAGCTGAGCGGGTTCATCAGCTCGGTGAGTTCGGTGAGCTCCCCCAGGTAGCCGTTCAGATCCATGGCCTCGCGAACGCGCGCGTAGCCTTCGGGGCTCAGCGACGCTTCGACCAGTCCCAGCACCGCCTCCACCTGCGCGGGCGCGAGGTCCTCGAGGCGCAGGCCCACCCGGTGGATGACGAATTCGGGGTTGGACCAGGCGCGCCACTCGGGCGCGTCGAGCGGGTAAGCGATGGCCTCGCGCTCGTCGCCGTCGAGCAGCTCGAGCACACGGCGTGCCGCCGCGACCGGCGCCTCACCGTTGGCATGGGTGCCGGCCGATGCGGCGGCCGGGTCGAGCGTCCAAGCGGTGGTATCGACGGTGCCGTCTGCGGTGATGCCCACGAAGGGCTCGTCGTAGAGCGCGCGCCAGTCGCCCAGCAGCTCCTGCACGAAGTCGGGTTCGCGCTTGCGGCGCGAGAACTCCTCGTAGTCGAGCCCGCGCCAGTCAGCCAGTACCGCATCGGCCGGGTCGTACAGGAACTCGCGGAAGCTGTCAGTCGTCACCGTGATCGCATCGCCGCGTGCGGCGGTGCGATCGGTCGAGAACCACGCGTCGAGCGCCTCGGGGCCCCCCGCATCGGCCTCCCGGTCTCCGCCGTCCTGCTCCCCGTCGTACGAGGCGGCCATCAGCTCGCCTGACGCAGGCTCGGCACGGACACCCGCCGCTTCTGGCGCAGCTCGCGGCGCTCGTCGCGACCCTCCGGGGTCGAGGACGGACTCGCGGTCAGCAGCGCCTGCGTGTACTCGTGCTGGGGGTTGTCGAACAGCTCCTCGGTCACGCCCTCCTCGACCAGCTCGCCGAGCTTGAGGACGCCCACGCGCTGAGAGATGTGGCGCACCACGCCCAGGTCGTGCGTGATGAACAGGTAGCTCACGCCCGAGTCCTTCTGGAGGTCCATCAGCAGGTTGATGATCTGGCTCTGGGTGGACAGGTCAAGGGCGCTGACGGCCTCGTCGCAAATCACCAGACGCGGCTCGAGCACCAGCGCGCGGGCGATCGCGACGCGCTGCAGCTGGCCGCCGGACATCTCCGACGGGAAGCGATCCAGGTGCGCGGCCGTGAGGCCCACCTGCTCGAAGGACTCCAGGGCCTTCTTCCGACGCGACGCACGGTCGCCGATGCCGTGGCGCTTGAGCGCGTCCGTCACCGCACGACCCACGTGGTGGCGGGGGTTCAGCGAGGCGCCCGGGTCCTGGTACACCGCCTGTACGTCGCGACGGTAGGACAGCGGCGTCCGCGATCCCATTCCGGCGATGTCGGTGCCGTCGAAGTCGATCGACCCGCCCGCGATGTCTGCCAGCCGCAGGATCGCCCTGCCGGTGGTGGACTTGCCCGAGCCGGACTCTCCCACCAGGCCGTAGGTCTCGCCCGGGGCGATGTGGAAGCTCACCCCCTTGACCACCGTGGTCATGGACTTGCGGAAGAGGCCGCCCTTGGTCTCGTACGCAACCTCGAGGTCACGAACGTCGAGCAGGGGCCGGTGCGCCGTCATGGGGATGATCACCTCGCGATCCATTCTCCATCAGCGGTCACGAAGTCCGCGATGGTGGGCAGTCGGTCGACCTTGTGGTCGGCCGTCGGGTGGGACGCCAGGAGCGCCTTGGTGTACGGGTGGTGGGGCTCGTCGAACAGGCTGAACACGTCATTCACCTCGAGGAGCTGACCGTGATACATGATCGCGACGCGGTCGCAGGCCTCGGCCGCCACGCCCAGGTCGTGGGTGATGTTGATGACGGCCATGCCGAGCTTCTCGCGCAGGTCGAGCACCAGGTCGAGTACCTGGCTCTGGGTGGTGACGTCGAGCGCCGAGGTCGCCTCATCGAGGATCAGCACGTCCGGGTCACCGGCCAGCGCGATCGCGATCGCGACGCGCTGAGCCATGCCGCCCGAGAACTGATGCGGGTAGTCATCCAGGCGCTTGGCCGCGTCCTTGACACCCACCATGTCCAACAGGTCCGCAGCCTGGTCACGCGCCACGGCCTTCGACATGCCGTGGTGGATCCGCAGCGGATCGATCAGCTGGCGACCCACCGTGTGCACCGGCGAGAGGTTGGCCTGCGGGTTCTGGAAGACCACGCCCAGCTTCTTGCCGCGGATCTCGCGCCACTGACGCTCCGTGCGGCCCACGAGCTCCTCGCCGGCCAGCTCGACGGAGCCGGACTCGACGCGCACTCCCGCGGGCAGCAGCCCCAGGATCGACTTCGCGAGCATCGACTTGCCAGAGCCGGACTCTCCCAGCAGGCCCATGACCTCGCCGCGACCCACGGTGAGGTCGAGACTGGAGACCAGCGGCACCACCTCGCCATCGGGACGGTCCGCGACGATGTGGATGTCGCGCACCGCCAGGACGGGGTCGGGGTGCTTGTCCGTGGTCACGAGGGCCTGGGCGAGCGCCGGGGCAACCGCGACGGGCGTCGTGACGACGCTCGACACGGCGCGCTTGGCCTCTTCGACCTCGGCCAGCGTGGGCGCCTGGTGGAGGGCCCTCTTGCGCTGCTTGCGGGAGGTGCGGGCGCCGGACAGCGCATCGTTGATGCCGTCGCCCAGCAGGTTCAGGGCGAGCACGGTGATGACGATCGCGATACCCGGGGGGAGCGCCATCCAGGGGTGGTCGACCTGGTGCTCCGCAGCAGTGCGGAGCATGCCGCCCCACGAGGGCTGGTCATCCGGAAGGCCCAGCCCCAGGAAGGACAGCGCCGCCTCGACCTTGATCGCGTTGCCCAGGAACACGGCGCCCTGCACGGCGAGGGGGCCCACGAGGTTGGGCAGCACCTGGCCGAACACGATCTGGCGGTTGCGCAGTCCCGTGACATGGGCGGACTCGACGTAGAGCTTCTTGCGCTCGGTCAGCGTAATGGCGCGGACCATGCGGGCAAAGTTCATCGAGAAGATGAGTCCGATCGCGAAGATCAGGATGAGAGTGCCGCGGCCAAGGATCGCGATGACGACAAAGCCGATCATGATGCCGGGCATCGCGTCCGCGATGTCCATGACACGCGAGCCCAGGCGGTCATACCAGCCGCCCTTGTAGCCCAGGATCAGACCCATCGGCACGCCGATCAGCATGGCGACCAGCACCGAGCCGACGCCCACGATCAGCGCCGTGCGCGCGGCGTAGATGAGCTGGCTCAGGATGTCGTGGCCAAAGTCGTCAGTGCCGAGAAGGTGGTCGGCGGACGGGCCCGCGAGCACCGAGGTGAAGTCGGTCTCGCCGGCGTCGTACGGAGCGATGAGGGGCGCGGCGGCGGCGATCACGATGATGATCGCGATAGTGATGACTGCGGCCAGCGTGACGGGCTGATGGCGGAGCCGGCGCCACGCCTGGGCGGGGCCGGAGGCCTGACGGGCTGCGGGTGCGGAGGCGGCCGCGGGGCCGACGGTGGAGGTGGTCATGCGGGCCTCGCCTGCGGGTTGATCAGTCCGTACAAGATGTCGATGAGCAGGTTGACCGCGATCACGAGCGTCGCGGTGAACAGCACCACTCCCTGCACGACCGGGAAGTCCTGGCCGATGGTGCTGGTGAGCATGAGGGAGCCCAGGCCCGGGAACGAGAAGACCTTCTCGATCACGAAGCTCACGCCAATCAGAATGGCGAAGACCACGCCGATCGAGGCGAGCACCGGGACCATGGCGTTCTTCACGCCGTACTGGTAGAGGATCTTCCAGCGGGGCACGCCCGCGGCAGTGAGCGTGTCCGTGTAGGGAGCGGCGAGAGCTCGCACCATGGAGGCCCTCGTCTGGCGCGCGATGATCGCACCGCCGGTGATGCCGAGCGTCAGCGACGGCAGGATCAGGCCCACGAACCAGCCCCACGGGTCCACGGTGAACGGCACCCAGCCGATGATGGGCAGCCACCCCAACTGGGCCGCGAAGACGGTGGTGAGAAGGATGCCGAGCCAGAACTCGGGGATCGCGATGCCCAGGACGGTGCCTCCCGTGAGGAGGCGGTCCGCCTTGGTGCCGGGGCGGGTGCCGGTGTAGACACCGACACCCACCCCGATCACGATGGCGACGACCATGCCGCCGAGGATCATCGACAGGGTCGCGGGGATGCGCTGAGCGAGCATCTCCGTGACAGGGAGCCCGGACCGGTAGGCCGTGCCCAGGTCTCCCTGCACGAGCCCGCCGAACCATTCGAGCAGGCGCTCGCCTGCCGGGCGATTGAGCCCCAGCTGCTCCTCCACCAGTGCGATGGACTCCGGTGTGGCCGAGACCCCGAGGATCGCGGCCGCCGGAGATCCCGGCACCAGGTAGGTCAGTGAGAACACCACCACCGACACCACCAGTAGCTGCGGTATTGCGAACCCCAGCCGGTAGAGGACAAGCTTCCCCATCGAAACGATCTCCTAGTCGATCTGTCTGTTTGCTGCCGCGATCAAGACCCTGCGGGACGCAGATCGCGGAAGTTGATCAGGACCGTCTCCCACGGCTCGCTGGGAGCCGCAGCACCCGAGACCGTGTCCGTGTTGACGGCGATCAGTTCCTGCGACTGGATGTGAGCGCAGGTCAGCGCCTCCTCGGAGATGATCAGCGTCACCTCCGCCCACAGGTCGTCTGCCTCCTCCGACGTGCCCGCGGCGATCGCCGCATCCGCAGCGGCCTTGAGCTGGTCGGACTCGACACCGGCCGGGTTGCCCGGGGCCTCCGCAGCGAACCACGACTGGTACCAGTCGTACGGCGTGAGCTCGTCGTTCGAGCCCAGGCCGATGGGGTAAGCGCCGGCGTTCCACTCGGAGAAGTACTGCGGCGGCGGGGCCTCCTGCACCGTGAGGTTGAACCCGAGCTCGCCCAGCTGCTCCGCGTAGACCGAGATCTGGCGGTTGTTGAACGAGGTCGACAGCCAGTCGCCCTCGACCGCCGGGCTGCCGGCCTGGCTGTAGAGCGTCTCTGCCATCTCCAGGTCGTGCTCGTAGCCGGTGATCGCGGGGTTGTAGCCCTGCTCGCCCTCGGCGAAGTGCTGCGACACAGGCGTGACGTCGGGGTCGAGGTCCGCGACGACCTGCGTGTTGATCGCGTAGCACGCGGCCTGACGCACCTCGAGCTCCTCGAACATGCCGCCGGGGCCACGGTCGAAGAACATCGGGTTGTTCCGGATGCCGGGGTAGGCGATGGTCTCGAACGTTCCAGCCTCCTCGAATACGGACAGCTGGTCGAGCTCGGTGTCGGTGACGTCGATCTCGCCGTTGATCATCGCGGTGCTGGCGGCGTTGTCCTCCTCGATCGCGAACAGCTGGACCGTCTCGAAACCGGGGGCGTCGCCCCAGTACTCGGCGAACGGACCGAACGTCATGCGGGTGCCGGCGATCGAAGCCGCCTCGTCGTACGCCCACGGACCGGTGCCGACCGGGGTCTGCGCGATCGAGCCGTCCGCGATGGCCGCGGGGCTCGCCATCGGAGCGGCACGGGTGGCCAGGGTGGTGAGCAGCGACGGTGCCGGCGCCGACAGGTTGATCTGGACCGTCAGGTCGTTGACCGCGTCGATAGAGTCGATCACCTGGAACGGCCCGGCGTAGGGGCCGGGCGTGTTCTTGATGAGCTCGAGGTTGACCTTGACGGCCTCGGCATCGAACGGCGTGCCGTCGTGGAAGGTGACGCCGGGCTGAAGCTCGAGGGTCAGGGCCTCGTCCGTCTGCTCCCACGACGTGGCGAGCCACGGTGCAGGCTTGCGATCGTCACCCAGCTTCGTGAGGTTCTCATAGGGAACGCGCATGTAGCCGGCTTCCATCTCGGCGCCAGGCGCCCAGTTCTCGGGGAAGCCGCCCCAGTTGGCGCGGAGGACGGAGCCGGCGACCTGACCGCCCGCACTGGGCGCGGCGTCCTCGGTCGTGGTGCTGGTGGGCTCGTCGCTGGAGTCTTCTGCGGGGTCGTCGGAGCTGCAGGCACCGAGGAGCAGCGCGGCGGCCGCGACGGGGACGGCAAGCCGAGCGAAGCGTGTGGTCTTCATCATGGTTCTGGCGCCTCCTTGCGCCGGGGAACTCGTGGCTGTCGATTCTAGGGGCCGGGGAACGGTCCGGGGTTCGCCCCCTGACCGATCCCATGGGTGGGGACGGGTCAGGTGATTCCGCTCTCCCTGACTGACCCGGCGGCGAGCGTGGATGCGCCCCTGCCGAGCCGGACTGACGACGTGCCGCTGAAGCCTCGTGAGCGAGTGGCGAGGAGCGGGGACACACGCGAAGCGACGCCACTGCGTCCTGTGCGGTGGTGCGGAGCCTTCATGGATCCTGCCTCCCCGTCGACTCTCCCTCGAGCCGACATCGTCGTGTCCATGGATCGTATACGACGTGTGAATCCTGCGCAAGATCGCATACGACTTCAGAACGGTATCGGTTCGGTAACGACGCGATGATCCCCCGCAACACGCGTGAAATCGGCATTGATGCCCCCACAACCCTCGGTGCGACCCCAGCCATTCGCGTCCGACCCTTGCCGAGAGTCGAGGGAATGTATATGATTTTCGTCACGCCGAGGCTTGCGTCCCACGCGGGGCGCTGGCCCCGGCGCAGGAGTCTCGCAGCGTCGCGAGGCCGGGGACCCGTTCCCCAGCCCTGGACCTGCGTCTCCACACACGGATAGAGAGGCACGCAGCGTGAAGGCAACGGACAAGCGCCGGCATCGCCCCCGCATCGGCCTGCCCGCGGCACCCGCGTCCCGCCTCTCCCTCTCCCTCTCCCACTCCCACGCGCAGGCCACCCTGCCCGCGCATCGGCCCTACCGAGGACTCACCTCATGACTGACGCCTCTCTGTCCAAATCGCAGCGCGCGTATGACTGGATCAAGGCGCGCATCGCGACGCAGGAGTTCACGCCGGGCTACCGCCTGGTGCTGGGGACCATCGCCAAAGAGCTCGACATGTCCGTGGTGCCTGTGCGCGAGGCAGTGCGCCAGCTCGAGGCCGAGCGCGTGGTGACCTTCGAGCGCAACGTGGGAGCACGCGTCGCGATGGTCGATGACTCGGACTACCGAGCGACCATGCAGGCGGTGTCCATCGTCGAGTCGGCCGCGACCGCGCTCGCGTCCCGCTCGCTCACCGTGGACGACATCCGGCAGGCGCGCTCGGTCAACGAGGTCATGGTGAGGTCGCTGGACCGGTTCGAGCCCCGCACCTTCAGCGCCCTCAATCAGGAATTCCACCACCTGCTGTACTCGCGCTGCCCCAACCACCGCCTGGTCCAGATCGTCGACGCCGAGTGGGGCCGCATGAGCCACCTGCGCGACTCGATCTTCACCTTCGTGCCCGGGCGGGCGGCCGAATCCGTCAAAGAGCACGAGGAAATCCTCGTGCTCATCGAACGCGGGGCGCGCCTCGAGGACATCGAGGCCGCCGTGCGACGCCATCGCACCGGCACGCTCGCCGCGTATCTGGTCCACGAGCACCCCGACGAGACCCTCGGCCTTCCCATCGAGGACGAAGCCCGACTGTAGCCCGCCACTCACCCACCGACTGCCCCAGGAGTACGGATGCTTCCCCAGCCCACGATCGACGCTCTCGCCGAGGAACTCGCCGAAGCGCATCGCTCGCGCAGCGTGATCCCCCGCATCACCGCGCGCCACCCCGAGGCGACCGTCGAGGACTCGTACGCGATCCAAGGCCTGTGGCGCGACCGCGCGCTCGCGGACGGACGCCGGCTCGTGGGGCGCAAGATCGGGCTGACCTCGAAGGCGATGCAGCAGGCCACCGGGATCAGCGAGCCTGACTACGGCGTGATCCTCGATGACACCGTATGGGAGTCCGGCGCCGTGGTGCCGTTCGACGACTTCTCCAACGTGCGTATCGAGGTCGAGCTGGCGTTCGTGCTGGCGTCGCCGCTCGAGGGACCGCACTGCACCGTGTTCGACGTCCTGCGCGCGACCGAGTACGTGACGCCCGCTCTCGAGATCCTCAACTCGCACATCGAGCTCGAGGGCCGCACCATCGTCGACACGATCGCGGACAACGCTGCCTACGGCGGGCTGGTCCTGGGCGGCCGCCCCGTCGCGCCCGCGGACGTGGACCTGCGCTGGGTGGGCGCGATGCTGTACCGCAACGAGACCATCGAGGAGACCGGCGTGGCCGGCGGCGTGCTGGACAACCCGGCCTCGGGCGTCGCGTGGCTCGCGAACAAGCTGCACCAGCACGGCGACTCGCTCGCGGCGGGCGAGGTGATCCTCGCGGGCTCGTTCACCCGGCCGGTGTGGTGCGAGCGCGGCGACTCGGTGCTGTGCGACTACGGCCCGCTGGGGAACGTGAGCGTCCGCTTCGAGTAGGCCCGGCGCTTCTCCGCTACCGGTTCTGCACACGCCTGTGACGCCCGTGGCGCATGAGGCGCACGTGAGTCCCCACGCGCCTCAGCAGCCCCATCGTTCCCAGGTGTGTGCAGAACCGGTAGGGACTGCGACGGCACCCGACAGCGTGAACCACCACACGCGACGACACCCCGGCGCGCGAGCCGTCAGGGCCCGTCGCACCGGGGTGTCGCCCGGCTGTGTGGTTCAGACTGTCAGGAGAGCAGCCTAGATCGGGAGGTTGAACATCTCCTTGGCGTTCTTCCACAGGATCTTCTCGCGGTCCTCGTCCGAGACCTCGATCTCGTTCTTGAGGAACTCCACGCCCTGGCTCATCCACGAGTAGAACACCGGGAAGCTCGACCCGAACATGTAGTGGTCGGCGCCGTTGATGCGCAGCGCAGCCTCGACCTGCTCCTTGCCCCACGAGTGCGGGTGCGTCATGTCGAAGAAGATGTTGTTCTCGAGGTACTTGCGGATCGCGTCGCCGCCCGTCGGGTCAAGGCGCTGCATCGCCTCCTTCTTGTGGGTGGCGTGCGGCGTCATGAGCGCGGTGTTGGCGAACCAGTTGCCGCCGAACATCGTGTGCGTGAACTTCAGGTTGGGCCAGCGGTCGAACATGCCGGAGAACAGCTCGCGGCCCACGGCGGTGGCCTGGTCCACGATGCGCCCGTACTCGCGGCGCAAGTTCGTGTAGTCGATCACCGAGCGCCACTCGACGGGCAGCGGCGTGTGGTGCACGATCACCGGCACGTTCAGCTCGTTGATCGCGTCGAGGTAGGGCGCGAACGCCTCGTCGTCCAGGTAGAGCTGGCCGTAGTGGCATGCGAGCTGGACGGCGACGGCCCCGTTGTCGAGGCAGCGCTTGAGCTCGTCGATGTTCTCCTTGCCACCCCACGGCGGCACGCACGCGGTCGAGAACAGGCGGCCGCCCGAGCGCTCCACGATCTCGCGAGCGTTGTCGTTCACGACCTTGCAGGTGTCCAGGCGCAGCCACTCCTGCCACACCGGCACGCGCATGATGCCGTAGTCCACGCCGGCCTCGTCCATCGCGGCGAGCTTGGCGTCCACGTTGTAGTCGCCCTCGACGTAATTGAGGTTCTGGTAGCCCGCGGGCTTCTCGAGGATGAGCTGGCGGCGGCCGTCATCCATGGTCTTGACGGTGGCGATCTCGCCGAATCCGCGCGGCGCGGTCGACAGGAAGCCGTTCAGGGTCTGCTCGTTGTCGAACAGGTCCTCGGGGAGGTGGTGGATGTTGATGTCGACGACGGTCATGGTCGTCCCTTCTGAGAGTTCGGGTGCGCCAGGGGCGCGAGTATGGAGCGCCGATGCGGGCGCGGGGTACGTGCAGAGGTGCGGCCGGGCTGCGGGGTCGGGGATGCGCGGTCAGTCGCGTCGAGCGCGGCTTCAGGCCCGGCGGGCCGATGCGGTGTCAGGCTGGCGGCGCGAGGTTGCGGCCGGGGTGCACGGGACGGCGGCGGCCACGGGAGCCGAGGCGGGCGGAGGTGCGGGCGGCGCCGCGAGCGTGCGTGGGGCTCCGAGCAACGGTTCTGCTCATGGGCGCGGCCTCCTTCCTCCGGCGAGCGACGTCTGCGTCATCCCAAACTGTACGCGCATCGCACGCGATGTCCAGCCAGATTCGGCTTCGAGGCGCGGCCAACCCTGCGGCGCGACACCCTCCCCCGCACGACTGCCGCGCACCGCCCGCAGCTTCACACTTGAGATCGCATACGATTTCGTTTACAGTCGTTCCACGCTTCACGGTCGGGCTCTCGCCGGCACCGGGCAGCGCGTCGAGGATGACGATTCCCTTCCCCGGCGCCCGTCCGCGCCGGAGCCTTCCGATCGTGGCGCGGCACAGGCACAGCCCCGGGAGGAACCTTGAGCACGGACACCCCGCTCACCGAGCGCGACGTCGAGTACACGCACGACGGCACGCGCATGATCGGCCTCCTGGTCGCACCCGTGACCGCCTCTTCCGAGGCCCCCCTCCCCGGCATCCTGCTGGTCCACGACGCGTTCGGCCTGGGCGAGGACATGACCGCCACCGCCCGCCGCTACGCCCAGCTGGGCTACGCGGTCTTCGCCGCCGATGTCTGGGGCGAGCGCACGCAGCCCACCGAGGGCAGCCAGATCGGCCCGCTGATCGGCTCGATGGTCTCCGACCGCGAGCGCTGGATGGGCCGGATGGCAGCCGCGCACGCCGCGATGGTCGCGCAGCCCGAGGTGGACGCCGCCGCGATCGCCGCGGCCGGCTACTGCTTCGGAGGCTCCTCCGCCCTCGAGTTCGCCCGGACCGGCGGCGAGGTCCGCGGCGCGATCGGGATCCACGCGGGGCTCGACCTGCTCGACAGCGACTGGTCCGCCCCCGGGCCCGTCGAGCGCGTCCTCATCTGCACCGGATCCGCCGACCCGATGGCCACGTCCGATCAGCGCGACGCCCTCCAAGACGCCCTCACCGGCGCAGGCGTCGACTGGGAGACGGACCTGTACTCGGGCGCCCAGCACGCCTTCACCAATCCCAAGTCGGACCTTCCCGGCATGCCCCCGGGCGTCGGCTATGACGCCCGCGCCTCCCAGCGCGCCTGGGACTCCACCGCGAGGTTCCTCGCGGACCTCCTGACCCCCGCATCGGCCTGACGCACCCACCCCCGTCTGAACTCAACGAAGAGAAGAGAACCCCATGTCGACTTCCAAGGACCTCAACGTCGCGATCATCGGCGCCGGCCCCGCCGGCCTCGCCACCGCGCTGCGCCTGCACCAGCAGGGCTTCACGCCCAAGATCTACGAGACCGTCGAGGAGCTCAAGCCGCTGGGCGTGGGCATCGACGTCAAGGTGTACGGCACCAAGGAGCTCATCGAGCTGGGTGTGTACGAGGAGTTCAAGGACATCTCAGTGGACGCCAAGACCTCGATCTTCTTCAACAACCACGGCCAGGAGATCTACGCGGAGCTGTGCGGCGTGCACATGGGATATCTGCACGAGCAGCGCTTCGTGCACCGCGGCACCCTGCAGATGCTGCTGTTCGACAAGGTCATCGAACGACTGGGGGCCGATGCGGTGGTCCAGGGCGCGCGGTTCGTCAAGTACGAGAACAAGGAGGACGGCGTCACCGTCCACCTGCGTCACCGCGACGGCCGCGAAGAGCAGGTCTGGGCAGACGTGCTGATCGCGGCGGACGGCATCAAGTCCGAGGCCCGCAAGCAGATGCACCCGAACCAGGCCGAGCCGCACTACTCGGGCATCACGATGTACCGCGGCACCACCCTGATGGACCGGTACCGCGACGGCCACACCATCCTGCACATCGGCGCCCCGGACATCGCCACGATGATCGTCTACCCGATCGCGGAGAACTTCGAGGGCACCGGCAAGGTGCTGGTCAACTGGGTGGTCGAGCGCACCCGCGACGAGACCGTCGAGGACTGGAACCAGCTGGGATCCGTGGACGAGATCATCGACCTGTTCGACACGGTGAAGCTGCCCTTCCTGGACGTCCAGGAAATGCTGCGCAACAACCGCGAGATCTACCTGTTCCCGCTGATTCGCCACGAGCCGCTGGACAGCTGGACCGACGGTCGCGTGGTCCTGATCGGCGACGCGGCTCACGCGATGTACCCGCGCGGCGGCAACGGCGCGTGCCAGGCGATCGTCGACGGCGGCGTGGTCGCCGCCAAGCTCGCCGAGATCGACGACGTCCCCGCCGCGCTGAAGGCCTTCGAGCAGGCGCGCATCAAGCAGGTCAACGGCATGGTCATGGCGCACCGTGGCGAGGGCTACGAGGTCATCCGCCGCATGGTCGCGGACCGCACCGGCGCCCAGCCCTTCGAGGACATCGAGGACGTGCTCCCGCTGGCCGAGGCCGACGAGATCTTCTCCAAGTACCACGCCATGGTGGGTCAGCCCCGTCCCGGCTTCGAGGCGGGCGAGACCACCGGCTTCCGCACGTGGGAGGTCGAGGATGAGACGGTCGAGGCCATCCAGGCCGCGGCTGCGGCGAAGAAGGCCGTGCCTGACACGGCCGCGTCGGCCCGCTGACGGGTTCCTGACCAGGAAGGATAGGCACCGTGGACCTCGGGATCGCCGGGCGCACGGCCCTCGTGACGGCCTCGTCGCAGGGGCTGGGGCTGGCGTGCGCCACCTCGCTCGCTCGCGAGGGCGCGACGGTATGGCTCAACGGGCGCGACCGGCAGCGCCTGGGACGGGCGGCCGATGCGGTGGTCGCCCAGGTGCCGGACGCGTCAGTCCGATGGGTCGCGGCGGACCTCACGATTCCCGAAGGTCGCGCGGCCATCGTGGAGGCGGTCCGCGACGTCGACATCCTCGTCACCAACAACTCGGGCCCGCGGCCCGGGCCGATGGAGGACTGGGACGAGGCTGCGATCCTGGGCGCCCTGCACGCGAACTTGATCCCCGCGGTCGAGCTCATCCGCGCGTACGTGTCGGGCATGCGCGCAAGGAAGTTCGGGCGCATCGTCAACATCACGTCCGCGATGGTGAAGTCGCCGGCCGCGGACATGGGACTGTCGACCTCCGCCCGCGCTGCGCTCACGGCGATTTCGAAGTCGATCTCCAAGACGGTGGCCGCGGACAACGTGACGGTCAACAACCTGCTGCCGGAGCGCATCGACACCCCGCGCCAGGAGTTCATGGCGAAGCGCCGCATGGAGCGCGACGGGATCACCCGCGACGAGGCGTACGCGGCGATAGCGTCGACCGTGACGGCCGCTCGCCTGGGCCGGCCCGAGGAGTTCGGGGACGCGTGCGCGTTCCTGTGCTCGGCGCAGGTGGGCTACATCTCCGGGCAGAACCTGCAGCTCGACGGCGGCACCTACGAAGGGTTGATATGACAGACGTGACACTCGCTGACGAGGCCACGCGCGACGCGATCCTCGCCCTCGAGGAGCGGCGCCGCCAGGCGCTGATCGACCTCGACATGGAGACGCTCGACGATCTCTACGACGATGCCCTGATCCACATCCACGCCCCCGGACTGGTGCACACCAAGGCGCAGCTCATGGAGCACGCCGCCACCCGCAACCCCTACATCGACATGTGGCGCGAGGACCTGCTGATGCGGGCCATCGGCGACGTCGTGATCGTGACCGGTCCGCTGGTGAATCGCCTGCGCAACCCCGGCGGCGGCGAGCGCACCGTGCGCGGCCAGGTCACCCAGGTGATCCGGCGCTGCGACGACGGCGCTTGGCGCTATCTCACCTTCCAGATGACCCCCGACGGCGAACAGGTGTGGGGCGCGCTGAAGTCCGGGTCGGACGCCAGCCAAGCCACCGCATCGGCCCCTACTACCGAACCCCAGGAGAACTGAGACATGAAGCTTGCCCGCTACCGCCTGGGCGACGGCCCCGTGCGCATCGGCCGTGTCGACGGCGACCGCGTGACCAACATCTCCGGCGTCCCCGGCGTCGGCACCTCGCTCAAGGCGCTGCTGCCGCGGCTGGACTCGCTGCGCGATGCGATCCTCACCGCCGAGGCGTCGACCACGCCGCTGTCCTCGGTGACGCTGCTGCCGCCCATCGACGAGCCGCAGAAGTACCTGGGGATCGGCATGAACTACGCCGCGCACGCCGAGGAGGCGCGCCAGGCCGGGATCCCCATCCCCGAGACGCAGATGTGGTTCAACAAGCAGGTCAGCTGCATTGTGGGCCCGTACGACGACGTCGAACGCCCCACCGTGTCCGAGCAGCTCGACTACGAGGTCGAGCTCGCCGTGGTGATCGGGCGCGAGTGCCGCCACGTGTCGCGCGCGGACGCGCAGAGCGTCATCGCCGGCTACATGGTCGCCAACGACGTCTCCGTGCGCGACTGGCTGGCCAAGCGCTCCCCCACCTTCACGCTGGGCAAGTCCTTCGACACCCACGGGCCCATCGGACCCTGGCTCACCACCGCTGACGAGGTCCCGGATCCGCACGCGCTCGAGCTGTCGCTGACCGTCAACGGCGAGGAGCGCCAGCGGGCCCGCACCGACGACCTCATCTACGACATCTTCGAGCAGATCGAGTACCTCACCACCGTGATGACGCTCATGCCCGGCGACATCCTCGCGACCGGCACCCCCGCCGGCATTGGTGCGCCCACCCAGAACTGGCTGCGGCCGGGCGATGTGGTCCGCGCGACCGTCGAGGGCCTGGGATCCATCGAGAACACGATCGTCGAGGGGCGCTGAGTCATGTCGGGGGGTGAGCGTGCTGCGCGAGGCGAGCGTCGCCGCCAGAGCATCGACCTACCCGGCTTCGGGCACGCCAACCCCATCCCGGCGGCCGCGCGCATCGGCGAACTGCTGATGTCCGGGGTGCTGACCGGCCGTGACCCGTCGACGCGCGAGATGCCGGCGACTCTCGACGAGCAGTGCGCGAATGTGTTCGCTCACGTGCGGACGCTTCTCGCCGAGGCCGGCGGCTCCACCGACGACATCATCAAGATGACCTTCTGGCTTGCGGACTACCGCGATCGCGACGCCCTCAACCGCGAGTGGCTCGCGATGTTCCCCGACTCGTCGAACCGTCCCGCACGTCAGGCGATGGCTGCCTCACTCGACGGAGGGTGCCTGATCCAGTGCGACCTCGTGGCGGTGCTCGGCGACTCCGCAGCGCCGTGAGCACGGTGGAGCCCACGAACCCGGAGACGTCACGCGGCAACCCCGCAGGCGTCCCGGTCGCGCGGCTCCTTCCTCTCCTCGCCGTGCTCACGGCGCTCGGACCCATCTCCGTCGACATCTACACGCCTTCGCTGCCCGCGATGCAGGAGGACCTGGGGGGCTCCGACGCCCTGACCCAGGCCTCGGTGACCACGTTCCTGCTCGGAATCGGCGTGGGCCAGCTGGTGTGGGGTCCGCTCTCGGATCGCGTGGGGCGGCGCCCGGTCATCCTGATGGGAGTCGGGGCGTGGGCGGTCGCGTGCGTCGCGGCGGCCTTCGCGACCTCGCCCGAGATGCTCGTCGCCGTCCGGCTGCTGGCGGGGCTGTGCGCCGCCGCGGGCATCGCGGTCGCGCGCTCGGTGGTGCGCGACGTGTCGACAACGCGGGCCCAGATGGCCTCGCGCATCGGCCTGCTGTCGATGGTCACGGCGCTCGCGCCGGTGCTCGCGCCCGTGATCGGCGCCGGCATCGCAGCGCTGTGGGGCTGGCGGGCCGACTTCGTGGCCATGGCCGCGGTGGGCGGGGTCATCGTGCTGGCCTACGCGTGGATGGTGCCGGAGACACTGCCCGCTGCACGCCGGGAGTCCGGCGGGGTCGCCGCGATCGGCGGCGCGCTGGTGCGTGCGGTGCGCGACCGCGAGCTGCGCGGCGTCGCGCTCGCGCTCGGGGTGCACTCGTTCGGGTTCTACGCGTACGTGACCACGGCCGCCTTCATCGTCGAGCGGGAGTTCGGGCACTCGCCCGCGGTGTTCGCCGCGGTGTTCGGGTCCAACGCCGTAGCGGTGATCGTGGGCAACCAGCTGTTCCGTCGCGTGGTGCAGCGACGCCACCCGGTCTCACCGCTGGGTGTGGGATTCGCGATGTGCGCCGTCGCCGGCGCCGGGCTGGGCATCCTCGCGGTCGTGGGCGCGCCCGAACTGCTGCTGTGGGCGGCGTCCATGGTCTACGCCCTGGGCCAGGGCCTGGTGCTGCCGGGGTCGCACTCGTGGGCCCAGACCACCGCGGTCGCGTCGGGCGCCGCCTCGGCGCTCGCCGGGTCCGCGCAGTTCCTCGGCGGCGTGTTCGGATCGCCCATCACGGGCCTGCTGGGCCCGACCGCCGCGAACCTGGGTCTGGTGACGGCGCTGGCCTCGGGAGTCGGCGTGCTCGTCTGGGTCTCCACGCGCCGACACGTCCCGGCGGAGGTGCCGACATGACCGCGACTCGACTCGACCTGCCGACGCCCCTCGGCACTCCCGCCCAGCCACCGCATCGGCCCTCATCCATCCATCACCCTGCGTCCCGGCAGTCAACAAGTGCCATTCTTCGCCCACATTCGGCACGGAACGACTGCCGGCGCGCATCCACCACCTGCGACAATGCATACCCAGCGGTATGTGATCACTCTGCACCCAAGGAGCTGCCATGACTGACACCCGCGAGACCGACCTTCTCGCCTCCGTCCCCGACGGCCTGTTTATCGATGGCCGCTGGCGCGGCGCGACCGGCGGCGCGACGCTCGACGTCCAGGACCCAGCGACGGGCGACGTGATCAAGACCATCGCGTCGGCCTCGCCGGAGGACGGGCTGGCCGCGCTCGACGCCGCCGACCGCGCGTTCCCCGCCTGGGCCGCGACCCCCGCGCGTGAACGCGGCGAGATCCTCCGGCGCGCGTTCGACCTGCTCACCGAGCGCGCCGACGACTTCGCCCTGCTCATGACCGTCGAGATGGGCAAGCCGCTCGACCAGGCGCGCGGCGAGGTCGCCTACGGCGCCGAGTTCCTGCGCTGGTTCGCGGAGGAGGCGCCGCGCCTGTCCGGCCGCTACGGTGCCAACCCCGAGGGCACCGGCCGCACCATCGTGACGCAGCATCCCGTGGGCCCGTGCTTCCTCATCACGCCGTGGAACTTCCCGCTCGCGATGGCGACCCGCAAGATCGCGCCCGCGCTCGCCGCCGGCTGCACCGTGGTGATCAAGCCCGCTGCCCTCACGCCCCTCACCACCCTGGCGTTCGCGGCCCTGCTCGAGGAGGCCGGCGTGCCCGCGGGCGTGGTGAACGTCATCACCACCACGAGCTCGGGCGCCGTGTCCGAGCCCATCATCCGCGACCCGCGCCTGCGCAAGCTGTCCTTCACCGGCTCGACCGGCGTGGGCATCGCGCTGCTCGAGCAGGCTGCGTCCGGGGTGCTCCGGACGTCGATGGAGCTGGGCGGCAACGCCCCGTTCGTGGTCTTCGAGGACGCGGACCTGGACGCCGCCGTCGACGGCGCGATGGCGGCGAAGTTCCGCAACATCGGCCAGGCGTGCACGGCAGCCAACCGGTTCATCGTGCACGAGTCCGTGGCCGACGAGTTCGCGCGACGGGTGACGGAGCGCGTGGCCGCGATGCGCGTGGGACGCGGCACGGAGGACGGCGTGGCCATTGGCCCGCTCATCGACGACAAGGCCGTCGCGAAGGCCGATGCGCTGGTCACCGATGCCGTCACGCGTGGGGCGACGGTGCTGGCCGGTGGCTCCGCGATGGAGGGTGCGGGCACGTTCTACCTGCCCACCGTGGTCACCGGCGTGCAGTCCGGGGCGGACATCTGGCGCGAGGAGATCTTCGGTCCGGTCCTGGCCATCGCAACCTTCTCCACCGAGGAGGAGGCCGTGGCCATGGCGAACGACACCGAGTACGGGCTCGTGTCCTACGTCTACACCGAGTCGCTCGCGCGCGGTCAGCGAATGATCGAGCAGCTCGCCACCGGGATGATGGGGCTCAACGTGGGCGTGATCTCCAACGCCTCCGCACCGTTCGGCGGATGGAAGATGTCGGGTCTGGGCCGCGAGGGCGGCGCCGAGGGGATCCACGAGTACCTGCAGACCAAGTACACGATGACGCCCGCGTAACCACCGCCCCACCTCCCCCGTTTCCTAGCGCGCCAGTGGAGCGTGAGTGTGGATCTGGCGCGCTCCGTGTCACCCAGTGGAGCGTGAGCGGTGCGACTGCGCGCTACCGCGGCCCGCGCCGCCCGAACACGACGTGCGCGAGCGGGACCACCGAGCCGATCATGAGCGCTGCGCCCAGCCCCGGCTCGTCCGGCCGGACCATCGCGCCGCCCACCAGCAGCGCGGCGAACACCAGCGCGGACACGAGCCGGCGCACCGTGGCCTCGGCGCGCGAGACCGCCTCCTCGAGGCGCGGCGTGCGGATCTTCACGTCGCCCTTGTCGATCTGCTCCAGCACGCGGTCGACCCGGCGCGGCAGGCGCCAGGCGATCCCCAGGATCTCGATCGCCTCGCGCCCCACGTCGGCCGCGAACCGGCCGCCCTGCTCCCGCAACAGCTTCTGCGCGTAGGGCTCGAGCGTGTCCCACACGTTGTACGCGGGATCGAGGGTGCTGCACACGCCCGAGGTCAGCGACACCGCACGGATGATGAGCAGGAAGTCCTCGGGCATCTGGAACGGCATCGACAGCATGACGTCGCCGAACTCGAGCGCGAACTCGCGGAACTCCCGCTCGTCCACCTCGCGCAGCTCCGCGAAGCCCATGCCACCGAACCGCGAGAACACCTCGGTGATGACGCGCTCGAGCTCGTCGGTGTCGGCCCCGGGCAGCAGTACGCCCGCGTCCAGCATCGCCTGAACCATACCCGCGCCGTCGCGCGCCGCCGAGGCGATGATCAGTGCCCGCAGCGACGAGCGCAGGTGCTCCGGAACCCGGCCCATCATCCCAAAGTCCACGAAGGTGATCGCCCAGCCGGACCCCTCGGGGCTATGCGCGTCACCCCCCGACCCAGCCACCGCATCGGCCATCTGCGATGTCGGCGTCACGAACAGGTTGCCGGGATGCGGATCCGCATGGAAGAAGCTGTGCTCGAAGAGCTGCTCGAACATGATGGACGCGAACGCGGAGGCGACCTCGGTGGGGTCGATGCCCGCGGCGGTCAGCCCCGCACGGTCCGAGATCTTGATCGCGGTGACGTCCTCCATGGTGAGCACCTGGCGGGTCGTCCGCTCCCACACAATCCGTGGCACGCGCACGCGCGGGTTGTCCGCGAAGATCTCGTCGAAGCGCTCGGCGTTCGCGCCCTCGTGGAGGTAGTCGATCTCCTCGCGGCTGGTGGACGCGAACTCCTCGATCAGCGCGGGCATGTCGACGCGCTTGTTGACGAATCGGAGGCGCGCGAGCCACCGCGCGATGCGGCGCAGCGCCTCGATGTCGACGGCGACGATCCCTCCGATGCCGGGACGCTGGACCTTGACGATGACGTCGGCGAATCCCATGTCCGCGGCGTCCGCGTCCGCGAGCCGAGCGCGGTAGGCCTGGCCCAGCGAGGCGGCCGCGACCGGGTCCGTGTCGATCTGCGCGAACACACGCTCGAGCGGCACGCCCAGCTGCTCCTGCGCGAGGGCGCCGATCTGGTCGAAGTCGACTGGCGGCACCTCGTCCTGGAGCCCCTCGAGCTCCTTCGTGACCTCGGGCGGCAGCACGTCCAGGCGCGACGACATGAACTGTCCCAGCTTGATCATGAGGCCGCCGAGCTCGATCGCGAGCCCGCGGAAGCGCCGGGCGAAACGCCTCAGGCGCTCGGTGCGCGTGCGCTCGGCGATCCCCCGCAGCCCGATGAGGGGCAGCAGGATCTCGTACCACCACGTGACCGCGAGGTGCCGGGCGGCGAAGCGCAGGATGCGGCGGTAGCGCGCGCGATCGTGCGTCGGGGCGGGCATCGACTCTCCTCGTCCTCGCCGCGCCGGGTGCGTCTGGTCAGTCCTGAGCGAGGATCGAATAGATCTTACGTCGGGTGCTGTCGAGAAGGTCCGCGACCTCGCGCTGCTGGTCGGCGGTGCCGGTGCGGGCGGCCTGGGCGGCTGCCTGGGCGAGGTCGACGCCGGCCTTGGGGACGGGGCCGAAGTGGCCGTCCTCCTTCTCGTCCTTCACCCAGGGGGCCGATGCGGCGGCGACGGTCGCTTCGGCCTCGGCTTCCGCGGTGAGCGAGTAGACCTTGCGGTCGTTCTCGGTGGCGGACGTGACGAGGCCCTCGTCCGCGAGGAGCTGGAGGGTCGGGTAGACCGAGCCGGCGCTCGGCCTCCAACGGCCGCCGGTGCGCTCGCCGATCTCGCGGATGATCTGGTAGCCGTGCATGGGCTCCTCCTGGAGGAGGGCGAGGACGGCGGCGCGGACGTCGCCGCGGCCCATGCGCGGGCCCACGCGCTTGGTGAACTCGGAGCGGAGCTGCTCCATGGCCTCCCACATGGCGTCTGCGGGGTTGCCGGACTTGGTGCTCATGGTGACCTCCTGTAGTGCTGGTCGACGGATGAACGCACTATCGGGCGATAGTGAACGATATATCGCTAGTGTCGCACGGGCTGAGGCCAACTGCAAGCGCGTGTGGGCCCTGTGACGCTCAGACTCCACCAGGATCCGCGGCCGCGTTCAGATCCACACTGGCGCTCCACTGGGGCGCTAAGGAAGCGGGCGAGTGGGTGGGCGCGGGGGGGGTGGGGGCGCGGGGCGCTAACCCGACAGGCCCTCCGGCGGCAGCACCTCTGTCGAGGTGGGCGCCGGGCGCGACAGCGGCAGCGGGGTGCCCCACACCGGCTTGCCGTCGACGAACGGCAGCACCTGCGCGCACGCCTGACGGTTGGGCTCCCACAGCGGGTCACCCACGATCTCGGTGTAGGTGCGCGCGTGGAAGACCAGGACCGTGTCGCCATCGGGGGTCTCGGTGAAGGAGTTGTGGCCCGGTCCGTAGATTCCCACCGAAGGGTCGGACGTGAAGACCGGGTCGGGCGACTTCTCCCACGAGGACGGGTCCAGCAGATCCGCATCCGCAGAGGCCGTAAGCACGCCCATCGCGTACTCGATGCCGGTGCCGGACGCTGAATACGTCAGGTACACGCGCCCGTCGCGGATCAGCACCGACGGCCCCTCGTTGACAGAGAAGACCTGCTTCTCCCAGTCGAACTCGGGCCGCGTCAGCTCGACCGCCGGGGTCGCGAGCGTCCACGGGTTGGCCATGCGCGAGATGTAGAGGTTCGAGTGCCCGTGGACGCCGGCGCGCTCCTGCGCCCACACCAGGTACTGCACGCCCCCGTGCACGAAGCTGGTGGCGTCGAGCGCGAACGACTCCCACCCGGTGTCCACCTGCCCGCGCTCGACCCACTCCCCCTCGATGGGATCCGCGTCCGTGCACTCGAGCACGTAGACGCGGTGGTTGAACGTGTCCGCAGCGCCGGGCGCGTCCGCGCTGGGCGCGCCGTTGGGGGCAGCGGCGTAGTAGATGTACCAGGCGTCGCTCACGCGGTGGATCTCGGGCGCCCAGATGAGGTGCGACTGCGGCCCGTCCGTGTGCTTGGTCCAGATGGTCGCCTCGGGAGCGGCCTGGAGATCCTCCAAACGCGACGCCCGGCGCAGAACGATCCGGTCGTACAGCGGGTGAGAACCGGTGAAGTAGTACTGGCCGTCGTGGCGTAGCACGCACGGGTCGGCGCGCTGCAGAACGATGGGGCTGGGGATCGCGAGAGCGGTCATGGTCTCCTCCTCGCTCAGCGTACGGGCACGCGGGCCGGCTCGGTGGCGACGGCGTCACCTGCCGCTGGGACCGCATCGACGATGTCGACGGGTGCCTCGGCGGAGGTGCCGTCCAGGCCATCGGGCCCCTCGATGCCGGCCGCCACGTCCTCCCCCGGAGCCAGCCTGCCCAGGTCGTTGCGCATGAACAGGCTCGCCACCACGGTGAGCACCACGATCGCCCCCGTCATCACGAGGTAGGTGCTCGAGTAGCCGATGGCCTCGTAGGACAGCCCGAACGTGGTCGAGAACAGCGCCACGCCCAACGACTTCGCGACGCCGAAGCCCAGCATGTAGGCCGTCGCAGAGATCTTCACGTCGAACATCCGGGTGATGTACTTCATGACGGACACCAGCATCAGCGGCATCTCGATGGCCGCGAGCAGACGCCACGCGATGAGCGCCTCGGTCGTGGTGAACAGGGCCGAGCCCAGCACCCGCACCACCAGGATCGCGGCGAACAGCTGCAGCCCGCGCTTCGCGCCGATCTTGTTGACGAACCACGGCGCCACCAGCATCACCGCGGCCTCGCAGAAGATCTGGATCGTGACGACGTTCGCGAAGAGCTGCTCGGGGTTGCCGTGGTCCACGAAGCTCGCGAAGTAGATCGAGAACTGCTGGTCGAACACGTCGTACAGCGCCGCCGTGCCGAACATCAGCACGACGAAGCCCGCGAAGCTGCGGTCCGTGAGCAGCTGCTTGATCGTGGCGACCGAGATCTTGGTGCCGCTCTCGCGGGAGGTGCCCGCCGCATCGGCCGCCTGCTCCGGCACCCTCGCGACGAACAGCAGGACTCCCAGCACCAGGGCAGCGAACGACGCCGCCCACCACACGCTGGTGGGGTTGGACGCCCACAGGACTCCGCCCACGAACGTCGCCGAGGCACCGCCGAGCGAGCCGAACAGGCGCGCGTGGCCGTACTCGAAGCGGTTGGCGCGGGACGCGCGCTCGTTGAATGCCTCGACCACGGAGACGCCGGCGAGCAGCACCAACGCGAGGTACATGCCCCCCACGACGGCCGCGAGCGTCATGTTCACACCCATGAGCGGCACGAACACGAACGAGAAGAACGGCCCCACCATGGCGGCGCACAGCACCACGAAGGCGAACAGGTGCTTACGCAGGCCCAGGCGATCCTGGAGATAGCCGTACAGCGGCTGCAGGCACAGCGCGGTGATCGCCATCACCGTGTTGACGAGGCCGATGTTGGCGGGGTTCATGCCGCC
The DNA here is from genome assembly GCF_913055775.1 of uncultured Demequina sp. Taxonomy (GTDB): domain Bacteria; phylum Actinomycetota; class Actinomycetes; order Actinomycetales; family Demequinaceae; genus Demequina. The sequence goes on from NZ_CAJXJX010000008.1 coordinate 28,002, forward strand.
GTCCGCGAGCCACAGGCCCAGGAAGCTGAAGGCGATCTGCCAGATCGCGAAGTAGAAGAAGTACAGGCCCCCGTAGTTCCAGAAGACGCCTCGGTTGACGGAGGTGAGGAGGCTGGAGGTCGCTTCCGGTGCGGCTGCTGCGGGTGCTGCGGGTGCGCTCATGGCGACACGTCCTTTCCGCGGCACGGGGCCGTGTCGCGCGGGGGTGGGTCCGGGGCGCGTCGCGGACGGCGTGACCCAGGCGGTTCCTGGAGGGATGTGGCCCGACTGCGGGTCACGGCGTTCCCTTGATTGTCCGACTGTGACCGGTCACAAGCGCGGGTCCGAGGTCCTGGGAGTAGGGGCGTTCGCCGTGGCCTCGTGGGGCGACTGCGCGACGCGGCAGCTAGCATGCGGACATGACCAGACCTGCTCCCATCGACGACGTCCCCGCCGGCGTCGACGTCATTCGCCTGGGCCAGTTCCTCCAGCTCGCCGGGCTCGTGGACACCGGCGGCGAGGCCAAGGCCGCGATCCGCGAGGGCGAGGTGACAGTCAACGGAGAGGTGGATCTGCGCCGGGGTCGCCAGCTCGTCGTCGGGGACGTGGTGAGCTTCGCCGGACGCCAGGCGCGCGTCAGCGACTGACTACATCGCACGACAGTCCGGCACCGCTCGCGCGGAGAATGCTGCGGGCGGCCCTCAGGCCGCACGCACGCCCAGGCGGAGGCTCGAGAAGCGGGCGTGGATCGAATCGCGGTGATCGAGCAGTCCGAGGACATAGGTGTCCGCGGCCGCACGTCCCGCGTCGGTGAGCCGGATGCTGACCGCGCGCCCGTCGGCCGCACTGTCGCGAGAGCGCTCGACGAGGCCGTCCTGCTCCAAAAGGTTCACGAGGTACGTCACCGTGGAGGCGGACCGGCGCAGACTCTGCGAGAGGCTGCCCGGCCTCAGCACGCCGTGGGCCCGCAGGAGCGACAGGATATGCATGCGCGGGCCGCGCATGCCGTGGAGGCCCATGTCGTCGAGCCGCTGGCGCACCGTGTTCGAGAAATCCATGCCCACCTGGGCGATCATGACCGCCAGGTCGAGGGGGTCGCTCGCCGCCCGGGCGTCGGCTGACACCGCCTGGCGCGCCGATGACGACCTGCCGGACAACGGGGCATCGCTACGCGGCGCGGTCAGGTCGGCGATCTCTTGCGCGAGCGGAGCGGCCTCGTCGAAGAAGGCCGCGAGGCGCTTCCTCGCTTCGGCTACCGCCGCCACGCCCGACGTGGACAGCTGGACGAGCCGCACCCGCCGGTCTGCGGGATCGGACGCCATCTCCACCAGGCCGACGGCCTCGAGCTGCTGGATGAACTCGTTGAGCGTGCGCCGATTCACCTGAGCCACGCGAGCGAGCTCACCGGTGGCGAGGCCGCGCCCGCGAGCGAGCGCGGCGATCGCGAAGAGCTGGGGGTTGTTGAGGTGGTCTGTCCCGAACCCTTCGTCTGCGGCCGCAGTGAACGCGGCGGCATACTCGCGGACGGCGCGGATGAGCCGCGCCGACTGCGCGTCCAGCTCACCCTCGGATTCCACTCACCAATTCTAGGCCGAGCGCGAGAGTCGCGCGGCGAGAACGACGGAGGCCCCGCGCAGGGATGACGCGGTGGTCACCTCTGCACGGGGCCTCCGTCCTGGAGCCACCGAGAGCCTCAGGCTGTCGCGGGCTCCGGAACGCGGTCGAGCCGCTCCTTGGCGCCCTTGATGGCCCAGATCAGAGCCAGCGGCAGAGCGACATAGAGCACGATGGTCAGCAGGCTGTTCATGACCGGAACCTCACCCGCCTCGCCGTTGACGAAGATGGAGAAGTCCCACAGAGCGTGCAGGAGCATCGCCCAGATCAGCGAGCCCGTGGCACGGCGCAGGATGTAGAAGCCCGTGCCGAAGATCATGGTGAGGGCCACCTGCTGGAGCGTCCCCCCGAGGTCCTGACCGAAGACGAAGTTGAGCAAGTGCATGAGGCCGAAGCACACCGTGCTCACCAGCCACGCAACGAACTCGTTCGCCCTGCCGCGCATGGACACGAGCAGGACTCCGCGTGTGGTCAGCTCCTCGCCCAGGCCCACGAGCAGCATGCCGCCAGCGAGCACCAGCAAGTAGCTCGTCTCCAGCTGTCCGAAGTCGGTCCCGACCAGATTGAAGACGACCATTCCCACCATAAGCAGCGGTGCGATGATGGTCCACGCGGGAGCGCGGTGACGGTCCCGCAGCGCTGGCCCCCACCAGCCCAGGTACGACGTGAGCGCGACCATGCCGACGGCTGCTGCGCCGACCGGGATGACGACGCCGTTGAGGATGTTCTCCGTCGACGCCGCGACCTCGTCGTAGTCGGGCCCGACGAAGACCGTGAGTGCGGCGACGACGCCGACGTACAGCAGGAATGCCACGATTCCGACGAGGGGCTTGGGTTCAACTCTCATAGTGTTGTCTTCTCCTCTTGTTAGCCACGATCAACTCGGCGCGATGCCACCGCTCAGCTGTTCCGCTGGGGGTTGACCTTCTTGATCCAATCAACCAAGTCATTGCTGGAGCGCGTCTGCAGCCACACGCGCCCGGGTCCGGTGAAGTCCGTGACCAGTCCCTCGCCGCCCAGGATCGTGGACTTCCACGAGCCGGCCTTGCGCACCGAGTACTGCACCGAATCGTCGAAGGCCACCACGTGGCCCGTGTCGAGGGTGAGGGTCTCGCCGGCCTCGAGGGTGACTGCCTGAATGGCGCCGTACGAGGCCAGCAGCAGCTCGCCTGCACCGGTGCAGCGCAGCAGGATCAGGCCCTCACCCGAGAAGAATGACTTGCCGCCGCCCCACTTCGAGTCCACCTCGATCGACGTGTCCGACGCGATCCACGACCCGGACTGCACCAGCAGCGCACCGGAGCCGTCGAGCGACACCTCTGCCATGTCGCCCGGGAGGGTCGCCGCGACGCCCACCTGGCCACCGGAGCCGGACTGGAAGTCGTTGACGAAGAAGCTCTCACCGCCGAACGACCGCTTGAGGCCGCTCATGAACCCGCCGCGCGTCGACGTCTCCATTGAGATGTCTCCACGCGTCATGGCCATCGCGCCGGCCTCGACGCGGACCGAGCCACCAGCGGGAACCGTGATGGTGCCCATCGCGAACGCAGGGCCAGAGGTGATCTGAACGTCCATGTGCGTACTCCTCAGTAGTGCCGTGTGGTGGTGTCAGGTGCTGCTCTAGGCGTCGCGGCGCTTCATGGCGATCGCGGCGAACAGGCATGCGCCCACGGACCACGCGAGCATCACTGCGGAGCCGAGCCACACGCCCAGGTCCTTGCTGCTGGCACCGAATGCTCCGCTCTGGACGATCGAGTCGCCCGCACCAGTGGGCAGGTAGGCGGTGATCTCCGCCAGCCAGTCGAGCCCGAACAGGCCCGCGAACGGCAGCAGCACGAGCAAACCGACCACCACGACGACGGCGATGCCACTCGAACGCACCAGCGCGCCGATGCCGACCGCCATGATCGCGGTCATCACGCACACCGCGGGCACTCCGATGAACGTCTCCCACGTGCGCACGTCGGCCAGGTCGACGACCGACTCGTCGGGGTACCGGAACAGCATGATCGCCGTGGACGCGGCCGTCACGACGATCGCGACCAACCCTGCGTAGATGCCCATAACGGTCGCCTTGGCGGCCAGCCACAGGTTCCGCTTGGGCACCACGGCGAAGGTCACCCGGTACATGCCCGAGCTCCACTCGCCAGTGGCCTGCAGGGCGGCATAGACCGACACGATGACCCAGGCGGTGACGATCGCGCTCGCGATGGTCGACATGGTCCAGTCGAGTTCGGCGCCGGCTTCCGGCGGAGCGTGGCTCGAGGTGCCGACGGTGACCAGGCTCAGCGCAACCGAAGCAATCGCGACCCACCACATGCCGCGCATGGTGGTGAGCTTCAGCCATTCGGCACCGACCGCGTTGCCGTAGCTCAGGCGTGCCTTCTCAAGAGTGGCGCTCACTGGGCCGCTCCTTCCTGGGACGTGGCGTGGTATTCGACGGCATCGGCGGTGAGGCTCAGGTAGGCCTCCTCGAGGGTGGCGTTGGTCTTCACCAGCTCATGCAGGTCCAGGCCGGCGCCCACCGCGAGCTGCGCGATACGCGCAGGCTCCAGTCCGTCGACCACGAGCGCCTCACTGGACGGCGTGGCCTTGCCGCCCTCCGCGGCAATGATCTGCGTGAGCTTGGCGTCGTCAGAGGTCCGCACGGTGACCGCGCCCGACGCGGCCTGCGCGGTGAAGTCCGCGATCGTGCCCTGCTCGAGGATCCTGCCGCGCCCGATCACGACTACACGGTCCGCTGTCAGCTGCACCTCGCTCATGAGGTGGCTCGACAGCAGGACAGTGCGGCCTTCAGAGGCGAAGTGGCGGGCGAGGTTGCGCACCCACAGCACGCCGTCAGGGTCGAGTCCGTTGACCGGCTCGTCCATGATCAGCGTCGAGGGGTCGCCGAGCATCGCGGTGGCGATGCCCAGGCGCTGGCCCATGCCGAGCGAGAAGCCCTTCACGCGCTTCTTCGCGACGGTGTCGAGGCCGGTCATCTGGATGACCTCGTCCACGCGCTTCTTGCCGATCCCGTGGGACGCGGCGATGACGCGCAGGTGGTTGCGCGCCGTGCGGCCCGGCGTCACCGACTTGGCCTCCAACAGCGCGCCGGCCACCCGCATGGGCGCGGCATGTGCGGCCAGAGGCTTGCCGTCGATGGTCGCGGTGCCCGCGTTGGGCCGGTCGAGCCCCATGATCATCCGCATCGTGGTCGACTTGCCCGCACCGTTAGGTCCGAGGAACCCGGTCACCGATCCCGCCGGAGCGGTGAAGCTCACATCGTCGACGGCCTTCTTGGACCCGTAGGTCTTGGACAGTCCAGCAACTTCGATCATGAGCCATGCCCTCTCGTCCGGTTCCCTCGGCAGTCTAGCCACAGAAAGCCAGATAGGCACAAGGTTCGAAAGACTTTGTACATGTCGCGAATGTCCGCGTTCGCGATCACCGCGACGCGCAACGGACCATGAGAAAACCCCGGTCTCGAGGAGAGACCGGGGCTTCCAGTGGAGCCGCCTAAGGGAATCGAACCCTTGACCTATTCATTACGAGTGAATCGCTCTGCCGACTGAGCTAAGGCGGCGTGCGCCTGACGACGCGCGCGCCGCACGAGGCGACGCGAGTAGATATCTTAGCGCGTCAGCATCGAGTTCCCGAATCCGGCATCACGCCGTCCACCAGGAAGCCGTCGACGGCATCCGTCACGCATTGGTTGGAGCGCCCGTACGCGGTGTGGCCCTCGCCCTCGTAGACCACCATCCCGGCGCCCAGGCGCTCGGCCATGTCCTCGGACCACGCGAGCGGAGTCGCCGGGTCGCCCGTGGTGCCGATGACGAGCATCTGCGGTGCCGTGGCGGCGTTGTCGAGCGACGTGATGATCTCGTCGGCGTGCCACGGCCAGCCTTCGCACCCGGTGTCGGAGACGAAGGTGCGCCCGAACGTGGGCGAGGCCTGCTCCATGAGATCGCGGAAGTCGTCGATCTCTTCGATGCTCCAGTTGTCCTCCTCGGGAGCGTCCAGGCAGTTGATCGCCGTGAAGAACCAGGTCTGGTTCGCCAGGTACTCGCCCGAATCCGCATCACGATCCAGGTAGAAGTTGGCGAGCTGGAAAAGTATCGAGCCGGTGCGCTGGTCGAGCACCTCCTCGAGCCCGATGTTGAGGTACTCCCACGCCGCCTCGTCGTACAGCGTCGCGACCATCCCGGTCTCCATGAGGTTGCGGTTCAGGTCCACGTCGAATCCGGTGAACATCGGGTCCGCCTCGGCCTCCGCGAGCAACGCCTGAACCGTCGAGCGCGCCTGCTCCACCGTGCCGGTCAGCGCGCACTCGCTGCGCGCCAGGCACCAGGTCAGGAAGCTGGTGAGCGCATCTTCGAAGCCGCGTGCCTGCTCGAGGGCGAAGTCCTCGGCGGGGCGCAGGAAGTCGGCGACCGCGTCGAGCACGACACGACCGACGTTGTCGGGGTAGAGCTCCGCATAGACGCTGCCCAGCCACGTGCCGTACGAGAAGCCCAGGTAATGCAGCTTGTCGTCGCCCAATACCGCACGGATCACGTCCATGTCGCGCGCGGCGCTCACGGTGTCGATGTTGCGGATCAGGGGCCCGGTGTCCGCCTCGCACACGGCCGCGAATTCAGCGACGCGCTCGCGATCCGCCTGGGCCTGTGCCTCCGTCTCGACGAAGACGTCCTGCAGGTAGAACGCGTCGATCTGCGCGTCCGAGCCGCACACCACCCCCGTCGACTGCCCCACGCCACGGGGGTCGAAGCCCACGATGTCGTAGGTGTCGATGAGGGCGTCGCCGGACCGCGCCACGAGGCTCTCGGTGAAGTCGAGCCCGGATCCGCCCGGCCCACCGGGGTTGATGAGCAGGGAGCCGATGCGCTGGTCGGCTTCACGCGCCGGGTGGCGGTTGATAGCGAGGTCGATGGTCGCGCCGTGGGGATCCGACCAGTCGAGCGGGACCTGGATGGTCGCGCACTCGAGCTCGTCGCACGTGCTCCACGAGACCTCCTGCTCGTAGACCGCGGGCAGGTCGCCCGACGATGGCGCGGTGGCCTCAGCCGAAGGCCCGACCTCGACGGCGTCGCCGTCGGACGGCCCGGCGGTGGGCGAGACTTGCGTCTTGTCGGGCGAGCAGCCGGTCACGACGAGCGCGCCGAGGGCGAGCACGACCGCCACAGCACGGGGTCCGAGGGTCATGCGGCCAGCCTACGCGGCGCTGCGCGGCCTCAGCGCGAGCGCCATCGCCTCGAGCGCGAGCAGCGGCGACACGTTCTGCGCCAGTCGCTCGCGGGTCTGGGCCAGCGCGTCCAGGCAGCGCATCGTGTCCGCGAGCACCGTGCGTCCGGCAAGGGACTCGACGTGGCCCCGGTGCGACTCGTTGATGAGGGGATCTCGCGCCCCCACCTGGATGCTGGCGACGTCCCGGTACAGCGACATCAGGTCCACGATCGCTCGGTCGAACACATCGCGCTTGTGCCGGGTCGCGCGCCGCTTCTGGTCGTCCTCCAGCTGCTTGACCTGGGAGCGCAGCGCGGGAGGCAGCCGGCCCCCATCGTCGGCACCGAGCGTGCGCAGCAGCTCGTTGCGCTCGGCGACGTCGCGCTCCTCGGTGGCCGCTTTGGCATCCGCCTCGGCAACTTCTACCAGGTCCGCTGCCGCCAGCACCGCGTCCCCGACCCCGCGAATCTCCGTCGCGAGAGCGAGCACCTGGTCGCGGCGTGCACGGGCCTCGGGGTCACGAGCGAGACGCCGCGCGATGCCGATGTGGCTCTGCGCCGCATAGGCGCACTGACGCGCGAGCTCGGGCTCGACGCCGTCGCGGTCCACCAGGAGTTGGGCCACCACCTCCGGGTCAGGCATCCGCAAGGTCACCTTGCGCGACCGCGAGCGGATGGTCACCGCGATGTCCTCGCCCGCGGGCGCGCACAACAGCCACACGGTCCGCGGCGGCGGCTCCTCGATGGACTTCAGCAGGACGTTGGAGGTGCGCTCCGTCATGCGGTCGGCATCCTCAATGATGATCACGCGCCAGCGCCCCTCGCTGGGCGAGGTCTGCGCGGTCGAGATGAGTCCGCGCACCTCCTCGATCGAAATGGTGACCTTCTCCGTCGCCAGCACCGTGACATCGGCGTGCGCGCCGCTCAGCGCAGTGGTGCATGCCTGGCACTCGCCGCACCCCTGCTGCGGGCACTGCAGCGCAGCAGCGAACGCCCGCGCGGCATGCGAGCGGCCGGATCCGGGCGGCCCGGTGATGATCCACGCGTGAGTCATCGCGGACACATCCGCCGCCGCGGTCTTGAGCGGCGCGATGGCGACCTCCTGGCCCACCACCGCATCCCACACACTCACGGGGTGCCCCACGGCTCGGTCGCGAGATCCCCGGCGCCTTCGTCACCCGGGGTGCCCGCCGCTCCCAGCCGAGCCCATGCATCGGCCGGGCCGAAGCCCTTCCTCGCCATGGCATCGGCCGTCGCGGCGGCCACGTCTGCCGCCACTTCCTCGACCGTGCGCGCGGCGTCGATGACCGCGTAGCGCTCGGGCGCGCGCGCCGCGAGGTCGCGGAAGGCCTGGCGGATGAGCGCGGCGTACTCGGCGGTCTCGCGCTCGACCCGGTCCAGCTCGCGGTCCAGGCGGCCCTGCGACGGCTCCATGTCGAGAACGATCGTGAGGTCGGGCAGCAGGCCCTCCGTGGCCCAGCGGGAGATCCGCTCGACCTCCTCGCCCAGCCCGCGCGCGCCGCCCTGGTACACGATCGACGAGTCGACGTAGCGGTCCTGCAGCACCACCGCGCCGCGCTCGAGAGCCGGCCGCACCTTGGTGTGGATGTGGTGCGCGCGGTCTGCGGCGTACAACAGCGCCTCCGCGCGCGGGGCCACGTGGCCGCCGTGCATGATCGCCTGG
>NZ_CAJXJX010000009.1 GCF_913055775.1 uncultured Demequina sp.
CCTCGCGATCAGCGCCGTCTACGAGCTGCTCGAGTGGGCGGCGGCGCTGGTTTCCGCCGAGGCCGCGGAGTCCTTCCTCGGCACCCAGGGCGACCATTGGGACACCCAGTCCGACCTCTTCTGCGCCCTGATCGGGGCGCTCGCCGCGCTGCTCCTGCTCCACGCGCCGCACGACCGCTCGATCGCCCGTCTGGATCGCGTCGGCTGACCCCGCCGAGGGGTTCCACCCGAGTCCGGGCGAGGAAAAGAGAACGGCCGCGCGGGCAGGTCAACCCGTGCGGCCGTGTCGTTTCGAAATCCGTTCGGAAGCGTCAGGCGGCGAAGCGCTCGGCGACCGCGTCCCAGTTCACCACGTTCCAGAAGGCGGCGATGTAGTCGGGCCGGCGGTTCTGGTAGTTGAGGTAGTAGGCGTGCTCCCAGACGTCGAGGCCGAGCAGCGGCTTGCCCGAGCAGCCGGCGACCGCCTCGCCCATGCAGGGGCTGTCCTGGTTGGCGGTCGAGCACACCGCCACCGAGCCGTCGTCCTTCTTCACCAGCCATGCCCAGCCGGAGCCGAAGCGGGTGGCCGCGGCGTTGGCGAACTCCTCCTTGAACTTGTCGAACGAGCCGAAGGCCGCGTCGATCGCCGCCGCCAGCTCGCCCGTGGGCTTGTCGCCGCCGTCGGGCGACATGTTGGTCCAGAACACCGAGTGGTTGGTGTGGCCGCCGAGGTTGAAGGCGAGGGCCTTCTCAAGGCCGGCGATGGCTCCGAAGTCTCCGGAATCGCGCGCCCCGGCCATCTTCTCCAGCGCGGTGTTCGCACCGGCCACATACGCGGCGTGGTGCTTGCTGTGGTGCAGCTCCATGATCTCGCCGGCGATGTGCGGGTCGAGCGCGCCGTAGTCGTACGTGAGGTCGGGCAGTGTGTAGTCAGCCATTGTTCCTCCTGCTTCGAGCGCGGCGAGGGGCGCCGCGCATGGTTTCCGGGGTGACTCGTCGAGCCTATCGCCGTGCGCTGCGACAAGGCGACAGGACCCGTGGGTGTCAACCTCGCGGAGGGGTTGAGGATTCCCCGGAAGGCGTTCGCGTGCGCCAGGAACGACGAAGGGCCGGTCACCCGTGACGGGTGACCGGCCCTTCGTTCAGCCGATGCGGTGGCTGGCTACTTCTTGGCGCCGCCGTCGACCTGCTCCCACTCGGCGTCGAGGCGCTCGTCCGCCTGCTCTGCCTCAGCGGCCTCGTCGAGACCGTGAGGCGCGTGCTCGTCGTGGTGGTGGCGCGCCTCCTCCAGCTCGGCCGCGGTGACAGGCTCGATGCGCTCCTCGAAGTAGAAGCGCGACAGCGCCTGCTTGAAGCGATCCCAGCGGTAGCCCTTGCGGGCGACACCGTGGTCGTTGAGCTCGGGCGCGATCTCGAGCGGCGTGTAGTTCTCGTACGACACCCGGAGCCACAGCTCCTGCTCGTCGAGGGGCTCGTGCACCTCGATGTACTCGCCGTGCTCGTAGCGGACGATGGTGCCCGTCTCGTGTCCGTGGAGCACGAGCTCGCGATCCTTGCGCTGCAGACCCAGACAGATGCGCCTGGTGATCCAGAACGCCAGCGGCGGCAGGATGAACACACCCCACTGGAAGAAGATCGTGATGTCATTGAGCGACAGATGGAACAGGTTCGCGACGATGTCGTTCGAGCCTTCGATGACCAGGATCACGTAGAAGGTGATCATCGCGACACCGATGCCGGTGCGGACCGGGACGTTGCGCGGTCGATCGAGCACGTGCTTCTCGCCGCGGTCTCCGGTGGCCCAGGCCTCGATCCACGGGTACAGCGCGATGAACCCGAAGAACAGCGCGGGAACGACGGCGGCCGGGATCAGTATGTTGAGGGACAGCGTGTAGCCGCCGATCACCCACTCCGTCGGGAGGCCGAAGAGCCATCCTGGCCACATGCGCAGCAGGCCGTCGACGAACAGGATGTACCAGTCGGGCTGGGTTCCTGCCGAGACGGGGGAGGGGTCGTACGGGCCGTAGTTCCACACGGGGTTGATGGTGAACAGCGACGCGACCAGGGCGATGATGCCGAAGACCACGAAGAAGAAGCCGCCCGCCTTGGCCGTGTAGACCGGGAACAGCGGAAGCCCCACGACGTTGCGGTGGCTCTTGCCTCCACCCGGGTACTGCGTGTGCTTGTGCAGGAACACCAGGAACAGGTGCAGCGCGACCAGCGCGAGGATGAGGCCGGGCACCAACAGGATGTGCGCGGTGAAAAGTCGGGGGATGATGTCCGTGCCCGGATACTCGCCGCCGAACAGCCAGTACGAGATGTAGGTGCCGATGATCGGCACGCCCTTGATCACACCGTCGATGATCCGCAGGCCGTTTCCGGAGAGGACGTCGTCCGGGAGCGAGTAGCCGGTGAAGCCGGCCGCGAGACCGAGGATCATCAGGGTGAAGCCCACGAGCCAGTTGAGCTCGCGCGGCTTGCGGAACGCGCCCGTGAAGAACACGCGGCACATGTGCACCATGATCGCCGCCAGGAACAGGAGCGCCGCCCAGTGGTGGATCTGGCGGATCAGCAGACCGCCGGGAACCTCGAACGACGTCTTGAGAGTCGAGGCGAAGGCCTCCGTCATCGCGACGCCGTGCATGGTGGCGAACGGACCCTCGTAGTGGACCTCGGTCATCGAGGGCACGAAGAAGGCCGTGAGGAACACGCCCGAGAGCAGCAGCACGACGAACGAGTACAGCGCGATCTCGCCGAGCATGAAGGACCAGTGGTCCGGGAAGAGCTTACGCGCGAAGAACTTGACGAAGCCGCCGATCGACGTGCGCTCGTCGACGTAGTTGGCGGTGCCGGCCGCGGCGGAGTTCAGCTTGGTGCCCATCAGTGGCTCTCCTCCTCGACAGTCGCGTCGCCGCCCTTGAGGCGGTCCCAGTAGGACGGGCCGATGGGCTCGTCGAAGTCAGCCTGGGCGACGATGTAGCCGTCGTCATCCACCGCAATGGGAAGCTGCGGGAGCGGCCGCTTGGCGGGTCCGAAGACCACCTTGGCGCCGTCGGCGACGTCGAAGGTCGACTGGTGGCACGGGCACAGCAGGTGGTGGGTCTGCTGCTCGTAGAGCGCGACGGGGCATCCGACGTGCGTGCAGATCTTCGAGTACGCGACGATGCCGTCGAAGGACCAGTCCTCGCGTCCCTCCTGGATCTTGAGGTCGGCAGGGTCGAGCCTGACCAGCAGCACCACGGCCTTGGCCTTCTCGGAGATGAGGTGGTGGTGGTCGAGGTCGTTCAGCCCCTCGGGGATGACGTGGAACACCGAGCCGATGGTGACGTCCGCCGCCCGGATGGGAGCCCCGTCGGGGTCGCGCGCGAGGCGGACTCCAGGACCCCACAGCGTGTGGCGGAACTTCGACACGTTCCAGTCGCCACCCATGTTCCCGATCTGCGGGACTAGGATGCCCAGAGGAGCGATCGCCAGCGCAGTGATGAGCGAGCCCTTGAGAACGCTGCGTCGCTTCGCACCGCCCAGACCGGAGTCCTCGACGCCGTCCTTGAGGTTCTGGATCGCGCCTTCGCGGGCCTCATCCGAGCTGCGGAGCTCGTGGCGGTCCTCGGTCATCTCGTGGTCGCGCATGAGGGTCTTGGCCCAGTGGATCGCGCCCAGACCGATGCCGATCATGGCGAGGAAGGTGCCGATGCCGATCCACATGTTGACCTGGCGGATCGAGTCGACGTCGCCAGGGTCGATGTCGTTGAGCGAGAAGTACGCCCAGATCGCGACCACGGTGCCGAGGGCGGAGAGCCCGAACAGCGCCGCGACCTGGCGCTCGGCCTTCTTGTCCGCCTTGTCATCGACGTCGGAGCGGCGCGGGCGGTGGTAGCCCAGGCCGGGGTTTTCGTGACCGTTCATCGGGTCGAGGTCGGTCTCGTGTTCAGTGCTGTGTTCAGGGGCACTCATGAGGAACGGGCTCCAACCCAGATGGTGCTTGCGATGATCAGTCCGAGCAGGACGATCCAGGCCCACATGCCCTCGGACACCGGTCCGATGGCGCCAAGGCTGAGACCGCCGGGCGAGCCGTTGCTCTGGAAGTCGAGGTAGGCGATGACGTCGCGCTTCTGCTCCGGAGTGACGTTCGCGTCGTTGAACACGGGCATCGACTGCGGGCCGGTCAGCATCGCCTCGTAGATGTGGGTCGGAGTCGTCTCCAGCAGCGACGGGGCGAACTTGCCCTGTGTCAGGGCGCCGCCGCCACCGATCGAGCCGTGGCACATCGCGCAGTTGGTGCGGAAGACCAGCATGCCGTTCGCGGCGTCGCCCAGCTCGGGGTCGACCTGCTCGGCCGTGGGAATCGCCGGGCCGGCACCGAGCGACGCGACCCACGCTGCGAGCTGCGCGATCTGCTCGTCGGAGAACTGCACCGGCTTGGCCGGCGCCTGAGGCCCGGAGGCCTGCATCGGCATGCGGCCGGTGCCCACCTGGAAGTCGACTGCGGCGGCGCCCACGCCCACGAGCGACGGCGCGACGCCGTCCTGGCCCTGGGCGTCGAGCCCATGGCAGGACGCGCAGTTGGCGGCGAACAGCCGCTCGCCGTCGGCGACGTCCTCGGCTGATGCCTCCGTGGTGGCGGTGGCGGGGGTGGGCGCGGCGATGGCCGCGATGCCCGTGATGAGTGCGAGCAGTGCCAGGACCAGCAGCAGCGGGGCTGCGCGGTGATGACGCCTGCGGGCGATCGAATGCATCAGGTGAGTATCCCTACTGAACCAGGTAGATCACGGCGAACAGGGCGATCCAGACCACGTCGACGAAGTGCCAGTAGTAGGACACGACGATCGTGGTGGTGGCTTCGTGCGTGCCGAACTTCTTGGCGGTGAACGAGCGGCCCAGCACGAAGAGCATGGCGATGAGGCCGCCCAGCACGTGCAGGCCGTGGAAGCCGGTGGTGAGGTAGAACACGGAGCCGTACGGGCTCGACGAGATCGTCAGCCCCTCGGACACCAGAGCGGCGTACTCGTACACCTGGCCCGCGATGAACACCGAGCCCATGATGTAGGTGAGCACGAACCACTCGTGCATGCCCCAGCGGCGCACGTTCCAGATCGAGCCTTCGCGGCGGCGCTGGTAGCGCTCGGCCGCGAACACTCCCGCCTGCGCCGTGAAGGACGACAGCACCAGGACTGTGGTGTTGGCCAGAGCGAAGGGGATGTTCAGCAGTTCCGTCTGCTCAGCCCAGACCTCAGGGACCTGCGCACGCAGGGTGAAGTACATGGCGAACAGTCCGGCGAAGAACATCAGCTCAGAGCTGAGCCAGACGATCGTTCCTACTGCTACCTGATTCGGGCGCGTCGCATGGATGGGAGACGGCACAGTCGTCGTCGCGTGGGACATGCGACCCATTATTGCCTAAGACTTAGGTCCTAGAAGCCAGAACGCGCGGACAGTTCCGGACGTTCCCGACGCGACCGGCAGCATGCCGTCCGGATCGTGCCAGAATGGACGCCATGACTGGCACTGGTGACGTGGCGAAGCGCGGCGATTCCTCGGTGGGAGCGGCGAAGGCTCGCATCCTTCTGTACAGCGACGACCGGAACGTGCGGGATAAGGTGCGGTTCGCGGTCGGATCCGCGACTCACGGCCGCCAGATCGAGTGGCTCGAGACGGCCACGCACGACGCCGTGATCGACGCCGTCGACAACCAGCGCTTCGACCTGCTGATCCTCGACGGCGAGGCGGCGAAGTCCGGCGGCATGGGCATCTGCCGCCAGATCAAGCACGAGATCTACGACTGCCCGCAGATCATGCTGCTCGTGGGCCGTCCGGGAGACGCCTGGCTCGCGACGTGGTCCGAGGCGGACGCCGCAGTGGCGCACCCGCTTGACCCGTTTGCGGTGCGCGACACCGTGGACTCCTTCTTCGCCCCAGCCGAGCACTCCGCCTGAGTCTTCCCCCAGCACCCACCGTCGAGGAGGCGCCGTGGCCACCCTGCAGTCATTGCTGTCGCGTCTGGTCGAGCACGAGGACCTGACCGCTGAGGAGACGGCCGCAGTCATGGACGACGTCCTCACGGACTCGGCATCACCGGTGCAGGTCGCCGCCTTTCTCGCGGCGCTGCGCGTCAAGCGGGAGACCCCTGCGGAGGTCGCGGGCCTCGCGAAGGCGATGCTCGACCACGCTGTGCGCTTCGAGGTTCCGGGCCGCTCGGTCGACATCGTCGGCACGGGTGGCGACGGCGCTCACACCGTCAACATCTCGACCATGGCCTCGCTCGTCATCGCGGGCACCGGATTGACCGTGGTCAAGCACGGCAACCGCGCCGCGACGTCCAAGTCGGGCAGCGCAGACGTGCTCGCTGCGCTGGGCGTCAACCTCGAGGCGTCTCCTGAGCGCGTGGCCGAGCTCGCCACCGAGGTGGGCATCACGTTCTGCTTTGCGCAGGTGTTCCACCCGTCGATGCGTTTCGCGATGCCCATTCGCAAGGAGATGGGCGTCCCCACGACGTTCAACATCCTGGGGCCGCTGACCAACCCCGCGCAGCCGCAGGCGACGGCGATCGGATCGTCGAGCATGCGGGTGTCGCCGGTGCTGGCCGGCGTCATCGCGTCGCAGGGGCGCGAGGCGCTCGTGTTCCACGGCGACGACGGTCTTGACGAGCTCGCCCCGACGGGCGCCGCGACTGTGTGGGAGGTGCGCGGGGGAGAAGTCACGGAGCTGCGGCTCGATCCCGTGGCGGACCTGGGTCGTGCCCGGATCTCCCTCGAGGACCTGCGCGGCGGTGAGGCCGAGGAGAACGCCCAGGTCGCCCGCGAACTGCTCGCAGGCAAGGCCGGACCGGTGCGCGACACGGTGGTGCTCAACGCCGCTGCGGGCATCGTGGCAGACGCGACGCTCGAAGGCACGGCGTCCGGCAGCATCGTCGAGCGCTTCAGCGCCGCGATGGCACTGGCTGAGCGGGCGATTGACTCCGGCGCGGCCGCGGACGTGCTCGACCGCTGGGTTGCCGCCACTCGCGCCTGACCACTCAAGCCTGAGCCGCCGCGACTGAGCGGCCTCGGCTGCTGACACCCGCATCGTCCCTGCTCCAGGCACGTATGCAGGCGGGCCGCACGCAACTTTCGTGCCGATTCCGGCATTCCGTTGGACTTGCACGATCGCATCGATATCGTTTTCGAACCGGCCCGCCGTGGGGTCGTGGTGGCGCCGCGCGTCGTCAGCGCTCCGCGGTGCGATGCCTGAATCGAACGCGTAAAGGAGCGCTCATGCGGTTCTCAGTCCGCCCCGCCGTGTCCCTCGCCCTGTGTGGCCTGCTGGCGGCGACCATCGGCCTCGTGCCAGCCTTCTCGACCACCGCCGTCGCGGCGACCACTGTCTCCTCGGTGGATTTCGAGGATGAGTCCACGGGTGACTGGGTGGCGAATGGGTCGCCGGTGCTGGACTACGTGACGGATGGGACGGTGCTGTCGATCACCCGGGCCGCTGACTATGAGGGCATCGCGCTCGGTGGTGTGTTCACCGGTGGAGAGACCTACACGTTCTCGATGAAGGCTCGGCTCGAGGATGGGGCGGCCGATGCGGGGGTGCGGTTCGTCGCCACGGATGACACGACCACGTGGGACTGGGTGGGCAACACCACGGTCACCGATGGTGAGTGGACCACCGTGACGGGGCAGTACACGTTCCCGGCTGGCGATGCGTCCGGGTGGAAGGTGTTCATCGGCTCGGACAACGCCGATCCCGACGATCCCTACGGGCTGCTGATTGACGACCTCTCGGTGGTGGCGGAGGACTCCGTCGACCCTGAACCGGAGCCGTGCGAGCCCTTCACGTCGATCGACTTCGAAGACGGCACCACGGGCACCTGGATCGCCAACGATGCCGCCACGCTCGCCGTGGTCGACGACGGCTCCGGGACCAACAACGTGCTCGAGATCACGGAGCGCACCGCGACTCACTTCGGCATCCAGTCGCCGACGGGCGAGTTCGACCCGGGAGTCGAGTACACCTTCTCGGCTGTGGTCGAGGTTCCCGAGGCCGCCAACGCGCGCTTCATCGCCTTCGACGAATCGACCGGAGATGTCTACAACTGGGTGGGCGACACCGCGATCGCTGGCGCGACGCCCACGACGGTCTCGGGGACGTTCACCTTTGGCTCAGACAGCATCGGCACCGCCAAGGTGTACATCGAGGTCGCGTCCCTGGACGACTACCTGGTCGACGACATCCTCGTGACGGCGCCGTGCGGCAGCGGTCCCGACCCGGATCCGTGCGAGCCTGAGACCGTCGTGATCGGCTCGTACGCGTTCGACGCCGGCATCGACCCCTGGTCGGGTCGCGGCGCTTCGGTGGCGCACAACGGTGCCGAGGGCGACGACGAGGCCGGCAGCATGGCGGTCTCCGGACGCACCGCGAACTGGAACGGCGCCCAACTCGACGTGAGCTCGCTGGTCACGGAGGGTACGTACACGGTCACCTCATCCGTGAAGCTCGTCGACTCCGCCGACGACGGTGCCGAGCTCAACATGGGCATGCAGACCCCCGGAGCCGACAACGAGTACCCCTGGGTCGGCAATCGTGCCGCGATCACCGCCGGCGCATGGGTGGAGCTCTCCGGTCAGTACACCGTCGACCCGTCGACGCCTCCGTCCGTCCTGTACTTCGAGTCGGGGGGCTCGCTCGCCGACTTCCTCGTCGACGACGTGACCATCACTCAGGAGACCTCGTGCGACGGAGGAGGCGACGGCCCTCCGCCGGGCACCATCGCGTTCAGCACCGACTTCGAGAACGGCGGGCTTGACGGCTGGGAGTTCCGTGACAACGGCGCCGAGGTGCCCGATGGAGCGCCCACACCCGGGGTCGAGTTGTCGACCGCGCAGTCGCAGAGCCCTGATCACTCGGCGGCCGTGGTCAACCGCACGTCCCAGGGTCACGGCATCCGCATCGAGGTCACGGATCTGCTCGAGACCGGCGCGCAGTACGAGGTGACGGCATCCTTCCGCTTCGCTGATGGCGAGGAGGCCGGAGACATCTGGATGTCGCTGCAGAATGGCGAATCCACGTTCTCGACGCTCGGGCAGTTCTCGGGCATGTCGAACAGCGAGTGGGTCACGGTCACCGGCACCTTCACGATGCCGTCGGTCGCCGCGGGTGACCAAGCGTGGATTTACTTCGAGACTGCGTATGACGGCGGCGCCGCGGGCAACACCTCGACGTTCTACGTCGACGACATCAGTGGCGTGGTGCCCGAGCCGCCCGTGGTGCAGGACCTGACACCGCTGAAGGACACGGTGCCGTTCCCCATGGGCGTCGCGATCGACTCGCGCGAGACGGTGGGTGCTCCCGCAGAGCTGCTGCTCAAGCACTTCGATCAGATCACGCCGGAGAACTTCATGAAGCCCGAGGCCTGGTACGACGCAGACGGCAACTGGTCGCCCAACTCGGGCGAGATCGATGCGCTCATGGACTTCGCGCAGGAGAACGACCTGGGACTGTACGGACACGTGCTGGTGTGGCACAGCCAGACGCCCGACTTCTTCTTCCAGCGCGACGACGGCACGTGGCTCGACGGCGACGTCCCCGCAGACCGCGAGCTGCTGCGGTCGCGCATGGAGGAGCACATCGACAACGTCGCTGAGTACCTCAGCGCGTGGGGCGAGTTCGGCGGCGACAACCCCGTGGTCGCGTTCGATGTGGTCAACGAGGTCATCGACGACTCGGCCGCGTACGACGACGGCATGCGCCGCTCGTACTGGTACCAGATCCTGGGCGAGACGTTCGTGGACGACGCCTTCCACTTCGCGGACCAGGCGTTCAACGTGGACCACGCGGCCTCGGGCGCGGACCGGCCGGTCACGTTGTTCATCAATGACTACAACACCGAGCAGTCGGGCAAGCGCGGCCGCTACCTGGGCCTCATCCAGCGTCTGATCACGCGCGGGGCACCCATCGATGGCGTCGGCCACCAGTTCCACGTCAACCTATCGCTCCCGGTGTCCAACCTCGAGCAGGCGATCGTGGATGCACAGGCGCTGGGCCTGATCCAGGCCGTGACCGAGCTCGACGTGACCACCGGAGTGCCTGAGTCCGAGGCGAAGTTCATCGACCAGGGCTACTACTACCGCGACGCCTTCGAGATCTTCCGCACGTACGCGGACGACCTGTTCTGCGCGACCGTGTGGGGCCTGATCGACTCCAGGAGCTGGCGCGACGACAACGGCGGTCCGCTCGTGTTCGATGATGGCTTCCAGGCGAAGCCGGCGTACTACGGCATCGTCGACGGCGAAGGAGGCACGGACCCCTTGCCGCCGCGCTTGCGGACGGCCAACGTCTTCGCGGGCTCCGTAGCGCTCGACGGAGACGCCACCACGTCGCCCGTGTGGGAGCGGCTGCCACTGCTGCCCCTCGAGGGTCACGGCGACTTCCAGTTCCGTTGGGCCGAGGATCACCTCACGGTGTACGTGACCGTGGAGGACGGCACGGCCGATGCGGCTGACGGTCTCGAGTTCACGCTCGGCACCACGGATTTCACGTTGGGGCGGGACGGTGCGGGCGACGTGGACGGCGTCATCAACGAGACCGGCACGGGCTACGACGCAGTTGTGCACATCCCGCTCGCGGCAGCCGCGGAGGGTGACACGATCGAATTCGATGCTCGCATTGTCGACGGCTCGGACACCCATGGCTGGAACACTCCCGGCGTGACCGGCACGCTCACGCTGGTGGAGGAGTTGTCGTACACCGAGATCCCGGAGGCGGACGAGGCGCCGGTGATCGACGGTGACAAGGAGTCTCTGTGGAGCGGCGCCTCCATGATGGAGACTCTCAAAGAGGTCTCCGGCACCGGTGGTGCGATCGGCACCTTCCACACGCTCTGGAAGGGCACCACCCTCTACGTCTACGCGGAGATCGCCGACGACGTGATCGACGTGTCCGGATCCGACCCCTGGATCCAGGATTCCGTCGAGATCTACGTCGACGCTGGGAACTTCAAGAACGGCGCGTACCGCTACGACGACACGCAGATCCGCATCAACGCGGACAACGTGGTGTCGTTCGGCACCGGCGACGAGACGTTCCAGGCCAACCGGGTCGAATCGGCGACCTCGGTCATCGATGGAGGCTACGCGGTCGAGGCGGCGATCTCGCTCCTCGAGTACGGAGGGGAGGGAACGTTCCACGGGCTCGACGTCCAGGTGAACGACGCCACCGCGGGCGCGCGCGACGCGATCCGCGACTGGGCGGACCCGACGGGCGCCGGGTATCAGTCCACCGCTCGCTGGGGCGTGGCCCGGTTGGTCGCAGCCGAGGACGGCAAGCCCGGCAACGGCGGCAAGCCCGGCAATGGCGGCGGCAACCCCGGTGGCGGCCCGGGCCATGGGAACGGTGCGCCGCCCTTCCTCAACGAGGATGGCGTACTCGAGCTGCCCAACGGCAAGCTCGTGGCTCCGGGGTCGGCGAGGCCCGGTCAGCGGATCACGCTGGGCGTAGGGACACAGCACAGCGGGACCTCGTCGTTCACCGTCCTGTACTCGGAGCCGGAACTGATCGGCACGGGCATCGTGTCACCTGAAGGCACGTTGAGCGTGACGATTCCTCTGTCGACCGCGCTAGGGGAGCATACGATCGCGGTCTACGACGCCGAGGGGAACGTGCTCGGGTGGGCGCCCATCAGCATCGTGGCGTCCGACGCAGCTCTGTCGGACACGGGAGCGCCAGGCTTCCAGATTCCTGTGGCCGTCGCGCTGCTGCTCCTGTTGGCAGGCGGAACGATGGTCCTCAGCTCGCGTCGCCTGCGAGCCGACGCGCGCTGAGCGAAGCCGTCCGGTCCCCGCGCCGAGCAGTCAGCGCGGGGACCGGCGCCTGTCCGTATCTCCCACGGTGTCGCGGTCGGATCGACGCGCTTCGACCCACCTGCCGTAGCGCCCGGGCCCCGCGACAGGGGAGCTCCACTCGCCGTCGACATACAGCAGGCGTGTCCCCGGCGCCTCGAGCCACCGCAGGATGAGCTCCTGCTCCTCGATCAGCGGCGTGAGGCCCAGATCGAGATCGGCCGCCTGGTCGCGCAGTTCACTGGCCGCGTTCCACACTCCGCTCTCGACCCGACGCGAGCCCGTCAGGCATCCACTGGCGACAGAGATCACGTCCCACCGGTCGTCGATGCGGCGAACAGCGACGATGCGGCACGCCCGGAGCGACCGTAGGCGCTGCTGGCGTATCGCGCCATCGATCAGCGAGCTGAGTCCGTCGCGGACCTCGCGGGCGCGCTCGTAATCGAGCGACTCGGCATACGCGGCGACTGCGGACTCGAGTCTGTCGACCACGACCGAGACCTCGCCGTCGACAGCGGCCCCGGCGGCGGACGTGACTTCGCCGTAGTCGGCGTCCTCGCCCCGAACGCACGGCGCCGAGCAGGCGCCGGTGTCCTTCAGCAGACACGCGCGCGCGCCCGCGCGAGGCACGATCGGCAGTCGCGTCGTGCAGGTCCTGATCGCGAGGGCGTCCTGAAGCACGGAGATCGCCTCCCGCGCGGCGCCCGCCGAGCGCATCGGCCCGAGCCACCCGGCCTGACCCGAAGCTGAGCGGGACACAGACAGTCGCGGGTAGCGCTCGTCGGTGAGCTTGACCCAGGCCGTCTGCTCCGGTCGCATGGAGCGTCGGTTGTACCGCGGCCGGTGCTGGTCGATCATCCGCACCTCGAGGATGTTGGCCTCGAGTTCGGTCGCGCACACGGTCGTGTCGACGTCGGTGGCGAGCTCGAGCATCTCTCGGATCCCGCGGCGGCTCTCGCCTCGCGTGAAGTAGGACTTCACGCGGGAGCGCAGGTTGCGCGACGTGCCGACGTACAGCGCTTCGCCCCGGGGTCCGCGGAAGACGTAGACGCCGGGCTTGGTGGGGAGGCGGTCGGCCATGGTGGCCTTGCGGCGCACCGTGCTCGGCACCGGGTTGCGCAGAGCGTCGAGGTCCTCGCGGTGGGTGATGCCGAATGCCGCGAGCCTCTCGAGCATGCCGTGGAGGATCTCCGACGTGGCGCGAGCGTCCTCGAGAGCCCGGTGATTGGGCGTGACACGAGTCCCGAACACTCGCGCCAGAGTCGCAAGCTTGCGGTTGGGCGCCTCTTCCTTGGTCACAGCGCGGCGCGCGACCGTGACGGTGTCGACGACCTCGGGGTGAGGCCACGCGTACCCCTCGGCCGTGCAGGCGGCCCTCAGGAAGCCCACGTCGAACCGAGCATTGTGGGCCACGAGAACCGCGTCGCCCAGGAACTCCAGGAAGCTGGGCAGCACCTCGTGGATGCGAGGCGCGGCCGTCACCATGGCATCGGTGATGCCGGTGAGCGCCACGATCATCGGCGGGATCGCCATGCCCGGGTCGACCAGCGTCTGGTACTCGCCGATGACCTCGCCGCCGCGGGTCTTGACCGCGCCGATCTCGGTGATCGCACAGTCGTTCGGCGACGCACCGGTGGTCTCGAGGTCGACCACGACGAACGTGGTGCTCGACAGGGGCTCGCCGATGTCGACGAGGCTCGCCTGTGCGGGTGCGGTCATGGTCAGACGGTAACCCGGTCCACTGACAAAGCGGACTTCCGAGGCCAATGTCAGAGGCCCGTCATAGCCTGCGAGGCATGATCATCGATTGCGATTCATGCGAGGTCCGGGGAAAGGCCTGCGGCGACTGCGTCGTGTCCTTCCTCACGATCCCGGTGCGCCAGCCGGAACCCGTCCACATGGACGACGATCAGGCCGCTGCGGTGGACGCCATGGTGCAGGGCGGGCTCGTGCCGCCGCTGCGCCTGGTCCCAGGGGAGCGGGCCAGTTGAGGACCCCGCGGGTTGTCAGCGCTGGGAGTGCTTCGACGTGTAGATCGCGTCGATCTCGTGGGAGTACTTCTCCAGCACCCTCGCGCGCTTCACCTTCATCGACGGCGTCAGCATGCCGTTATCGATGGTGAGGTCGTCGTCGAGGACGCGGAAGGTGCGCACGGACTCAGCCTTGGAGACCGCGGTGTTCGCACGGTCGATGGCGTTCTGCACACGGGCGAGGATGCGCTCGTCCTTCGCGGCCTGCTCCACGGTCATCGGCTCCATGCCCTTGCTCTTGAGCCATCCGGGCAGCGCCTCCGCGTCGAGGGTGACGAGAGCGGCGATGAACGGCTGCGCGTCGCCAACGACCACGCACTGGCTCACGAGGACGTACGAGCGGACGCGGTCCTCGAGCTCGGCGGGCGCGACGTTCTTGCCTCCCGCGGTGACGATGATCTCCTTCTTGCGTCCCGTGATCGTGAGGTAGCCGTCCTCGTCCTGGTTGCCGATGTCGCCGGTGTGGAACCACCCGTCCTGAATCGCGGCGGCCGTCGCGTCGGGGTTGTGGTGATAGCCCTCGAAGAGCTGCTCGCCGCGCATCAGGATCTCGCCGTCCTCCGCGATCGTGACCTCGATGCCGGGCAGCGGCGGTCCGACGGTGCCGATCTTCGACAGCTCGGGGAGGTTCACGTGCGACGCGGCGTTTGTCTCGGTGAGGCCGTAGCCCTCGAGCACGGTCAGGCCGAGCCCTCGGTAGAAGTGGCCCAGGCGGTCGCCCAGCGGCGCCGAACCCGAGATGGCCCAGTGCGCTCGGCCGCCCAGGACCTCGCGGATCTTCGCGAGCACGAGTTTGTCCGCGACCGCGTGGCGCAGCCTCAGTCCCATGCCCGGCCCGCCGGCGTCGAGCGCCTTCGAGTAGTCGATCGCCTGCTTCGCGGCCCAGCGGAAGATCTTGACCTTGCCGCCTTCGGCGGCCTTCTGCTCGGACGCGTTGTAGACCTTCTCGAACACGCGGGGAACCGCGAGCACCAGCGTGGGGTGGAAGGACTGCATCGCCGGCACGAGCTTCGACGGGTCGGGGCAGAACCCGATGACCATGCCCGACGCGACCAGCGCGATCTCGACCAGGCGCGCGAGCGAGTGCGCGAGGGTCAGGAACAGTACCGTCGAGGCGCCCTCCTCGAAGAGGACGGCGCCCATCTTGTCCTGGATGCCGGTGATGTGACGGACGTAGGAGAAGTGCGTGAGCCTCACGCCCTTGGGCCTCCCCGTGGTCCCCGACGTGTACATGATGGTCGCGAGCGACTCGTGGCTGAGCGTCGCGATCCGTTCCGCCAGCGTGCTGTCGCTCACGCCTGTTCCCTGGGCCACGAGATCGTCGAGGGCGCCGTCGTCGATGGTGAGCACCGTCTCGAGGGGGCTCTCCTCGTCCGCGGCCGCGGCCCGTGCGCGCGCGGTGTGCTCGGCCGTCTCGGCCACGACGACCTTGACCCCGGCGTCCGAGGTGATCCAGTCGATCTGTGATTCGGAAGACGTGTCGTAGATGGGCACAGGAACAGCGCCAGCGGACATGATGGCGAAGTCGAGGATGGTCCACTCGTAGCGCGTGCGAGACAAGATGGCGACCCGGTCACCCGTGGCGACGCCCATCGCGATCAAGCCCTTCGCGACGTCGTTGACGTGCTTCTGTGCCTGAGCGCCCGTCACATCCACCCATGCGTCATCAGCGTCGGGATATCGCATGACCACCCTGTCCGCGTGCTGGGTCCACGCGGCGGTGACGAGCGCGATGATGCTGGGCGGATAGTCGATCGCCGGGGTTCCCATGGGTGTCTCCGTTGGCAGTCAGGATGGTGCCGCTCACGATACTCTTTTCGGTGAGTCCCGACCTACCCGCTAAGGAGAACTCGTTCATGCATGCCATCGGCGTCGACATCGGCGGTACGAAGATCGCGGTGGGCGTCGTGGACAACGATGGCGTGATCGTCGAGAAGGTGCGTCGCAAGACTCAGCCGGAGGACGCCGCGAGCATCGACGCCGCGATCGCCGATGCCGTGGCCGAGCTGGCGCAGCGCCACGAGTTCCACCACGTGGGGCTTGCTGCTGCGGGCTTCGTGTCGTCGGATCGCCGCCGCGTGCTCTTCGCGCCGAACATCGCGTGGCGCGAGTACGACCTCGCGGAGAAGGTCGAGGCGCTCATCGGGCGCGATGACGTCCGGGTCGTGGTCGAGAACGACGCGAACGCCGCCGGCTGGGGAGAGTACCGGTACGGCGCGGGCCGCGACGTGCGGCACATGATCATGCTGACGATCGGCACCGGACTGGGAGCGGCGATCATCTCGGAAGGCCAGCTCCTGCGCGGCGCCTACGGCTTCGCTGCCGAGCTGGGCCACCTGCGCGTCAAGCCGGGCGGGCACCCGTGCGGTTGCGGCCACCGTGGCTGCTGGGAGCAGTACGCCTCCGGGTCCGCGCTCGTGCGCGAGGCGCGCCGCGCCGCCACCGAGCGTTCCGTGCGTGCAGCGGGCCTGATCGCACGCGCTGGCGGCGATCCCGCGAAGATCATCGGGCCGCACGTGACGGCCGCGGCCGAGGACGGCGACGAGCTCGGCATCGAGCTCCTTGCGGAGCTCGGCGAGTGGATCGGCGCCGGATCGGCATCGCTCGCCGCGGTGCTCGACCCCGAGGCCTTCGTCGTGGGTGGGGGAGTGATCGGCGCGGGGGAGATGCTGTTGGCCCCGGCCCGCGAGTCGTACCTCGAGCACCTGCCGGCTCTCGGACACCGGCCCGTCGCACCAATCGTCGCCGCGGCCATGGGCAATGACGCCGGCATCGTCGGCGCTGCGGCACTCGCCCGCGAGGCCGGGCTGACGCAGGACTGAGGGAAGCGAGGAGCCGTCACGGCATGAGCGCCTACTACACGCTGTTCAAGCATGTGCTGATCGGGCCCCCGCTGAAGGGCTACTACCGTCCGTGGGTGGAGGGCACCGAGCACATCCCCGAGACGGGCGGGGCGATCCTGGCGTCGAACCACCTGGCGGTCTCTGACTCGTTCTTCCTGCCGCTCGTCATCAAGCGCAAGGTTGTCTTCCTCGGCAAGTCCGAGTACTTCACCGGCAAGGGCGTGAAGGGCTACGCGACGCGTGCGTTCATGGAGGGCGTCGGCACCATTCCCGTGCATCGCGGCGGCGGGAGGGCCTCCGAGGCGGCGCTGCGCACCGGTCTCCAGGTGCTCCAGTCGGGAGAGCTGCTCGGCATCTACCCCGAGGGCACTCGCAGCCCCGACGGCAGGCTCTACCGAGGCAAGACGGGCCTCGCCCGCATGGCGATCGAGGCCGGCGTCCCCATCATCCCCGTGGCGATGATCGGCACGGACGTCGCCCAGCCCATCGGTCAGAAGGTGCCGAGCCGTACGGACATCGGCGTGCGCATCGGCCCGGCGATCCGGCTCGATGCCCACGCGGGCCGTCAGGACGACCGCGAGGTGCTGCGCGACGTCACTGACGCCGTCATGAAGGCCATCCAGGAACTGTCCGGCCAGGAGTATGCCGATCGCGATGCCGCGCAGTACAAGCGCGAGCTCGAGAAGCGCTCCAGGGGTGCCGAAGGTCCCTCTGCCTGACCTCCAGTGACCCCCCTAGAATGGGCGGGTTACACCACACCCAAGAAAGGTTCACCATGTCGGTCCGTCGTGTCGCCCTGCTCACCGCAGGCGGTTTCGCCCCGTGCCTGTCCTCCGCCGTCGGCGGTCTCATCGGTCGTTACTCGGAGATCGCTCCCGAGGTCGAGATCATCGCCTATCAGCACGGCTACTGGGGACTGCTGCAGGGCAAGTACGTCACGGTGTCCGATGAGGTGCGCGAGAAGGCCGGCATCCTCCACGAGTTCGGCGGATCGCCCATCGGCAACTCGCGCGTGAAGCTCACCAACGCCGAGGACTGCGTCGAGCGGGGCCTGGTGCAGGAGGGCGAGAACCCGCTCGAGGTCGCCGCGAACCAGCTCAAGGCTGACGGCGTCGACGTGCTGCACACCATCGGCGGCGACGACACCAACACGACCGCTGCGGACCTCGCAGCGTTCCTGAAGGACAACGGCTACGACCTCACCGTCGTGGGCCTGCCCAAGACCATCGACAACGACGTGGTGCCTATCAAGCAGTCGCTCGGCGCATGGAGCGCGGCCGAGCAGGCCAGCGTCTTCGCGCAGAACGTCATCGGCGAGCACCGCTCGGGCCCCCGCATGCTGATCGTGCACGAGGTCATGGGTCGCGCCTGTGGCTGGCTCACCGCAGCTTCGGCCCTGAAGTACCGCCAGTGGCTCGACACGCTCGACTTCGTGCCGGAGATCGGCCTGTCGCGAGAGCGCTGGGAGATCCACGGCCTGTACGTGCCGGAGCAGTCGATCGACCTGGACGCCGAGGCGACGCGCCTCAAGGCCGTCATGGACGAGGTCGGCAACGTCAACATCTTCCTCTCCGAAGGCGCCGGCGTGCCCGAGATCGTCAAGGAGATCGAGGAGTCCGGCGGCGAGGTCGCTCGCGACCCCTTCGGCCACGTGCGTCTCGACGACATCAACCCCGGTCAGTGGTTCGCCAAGCAGTTCGCGGAGCGCATCGGCGCCGAGAAGGTCATGGTCCAGAAGTCGGGCTACTTCTCGCGCTCCGCACGCGCGAACGCGCAAGACCTGCGCCTCATCAAGTCGATGACCGACTACGCGGTCGAATGCGCCTTCAAGGGCGAGGCCGGCGTGATCGGCCACGACGAGGAGGACGGCGGCCGTCTGAAGTCGATCGCGTTCCCGCGCATCGCGGGGCACAAGCCGTTCGACATCGAGACGCCCTGGTACACGCGTACCCTCAGCGAGATTGGCCAGGCCTGACCGGATGAACGAGGCAGCCCTCGAGGCCGCCGGCGTCGATTCGTACCGCACACGCGAGGCGAAGCAGCAGCCGACGTGGCCTGACCAGGACGCGCTCGCGCGCGTCACCCCCCGACTCGAGCAGGTCCCTCCGCTGGTGTTCGCCGGCGAGGCGGACGTGCTGCGCGAGCATCTTGCGGCCGCGGGCCGCGGCGAGGCCTTCGTCCTGCAAGGCGGCGACTGCGCGGAGATCTTCGCGGAGGCGACCGCGGATCGGATCCGCAACAAGATCAAGACCATCCTGCAGATGGCGGTGATCCTGACCTATGGCGCGTCGACGCCGGTGGTCAAGATCGGACGCATGGCCGGGCAGTACGCCAAGCCGCGCTCGGCGGACACCGAGACGCGCGATGGCGTCACGCTGCCCACGTACCGGGGCGACATCGTCAACTCGCACGCCTTCACCGAGGAGGCCCGTGTTCCGAACCCCGAGCGGCTCATGGACGCGTACCACGTGTCCGCATCGACGCTCAATCTGATCCGCGCGTTCACGCAGGGAGGCTTCGCCGACCTGAGGCTCGTGCACGCCTGGAACAAGGGCTTCGCGGCGAACCCGGCGTACTCGGCGTACGACCGCATGGCGGCGGAGATCGACCGCGCGGTGCGCTTCATGGGCGCCGCGGGCGGGGACTTCGATGCGCTCAAGACCGTCGACCTGTTCTCGAGCCACGAGGCGCTCTTGCTCGACTACGAGCGAGCGCTCACGCGCATCGACTC
Source organism: uncultured Demequina sp. (assembly GCF_913055775.1). Lineage (GTDB taxonomy): Bacteria > Actinomycetota > Actinomycetes > Actinomycetales > Demequinaceae > Demequina. Next base: position 19,400 of record NZ_CAJXJX010000009.1, read on the forward strand.
GCGGTCTGGTCGGGCGTACGACTGCTCGGCGCACTTCCTGTGGATCGGCGAGCGCACGCGCGAGCTGGACGGGGCGCACGTCGAGTTCATGTCGAGGATCCACAACCCGATCGGCGTCAAGCTGGGCCCGACGGCCACGGTGACCGATGCGGTTGCGCTCGCGGAGAAGCTCAACCCCGACAACGTCGAGGGGCGCATCACGTTCGTGGCGCGCATGGGCGCTCAGCACGTGCGTGAGGCGCTGCCGCCGCTCGTCGAGGGCGTGCGGGACGCAGGGCTCAACGTGACCTGGCTGACGGACCCGATGCACGGCAACACGTTCACGTCGGACTCGGGCTTCAAGACCCGTCGCTTCGAGACCATCCTCGACGAGGTCACCGGCTTCTTCGAGGTGCACGGCGCGGCCGGCACCGTCCCTGGAGGGCTCCACGTCGAGCTCACCGGTGACGACGTCACCGAAGTCATGGGCGGCACCGAGGAGATCGACGACGACGGGCTCGCCCGGCGCTACGAGACCAAGGTCGACCCGCGCCTCAACCACCAGCAGTCGCTGGAGATGGCGTTCAAGGTGTCGGAGCTGCTGAGCGCGCGTTAGTCAAGCGACCCCAGAACTGCGGAGGGCCGATGCGCGGGGGGACCCGCGCCTCGGCCCTCCGTTGCGTCTGGCGTCAACTGTCGTAGATGAGCGTCACGGTGTCGCCGACCTCGAGCTCGGTGCCGGGATCCGGCCGCTGATCGACCACGAACTCCGGCGTGGTCCACGGCCACACGTTCGCCGCCTCGAGGTTGACCTCGAGGCCCAGCTCCTCGAGCTCGGTGGTGGCCTGCTCGACGCGGTTGTACGTGAAGTCCGGCACCGGAACCAGCGGCGGCCCCTCGGACACGACGATGGTGATCGCCTGGGTCCTGGTGCCCTCGGCGCCGGCAGACGGGTCCTGGCTGAAGACGTAGCCCTCGGGCTGGTCGAGCGTGCGCTCGTAGGTCACGGTGACATCCATGGCGTCGCGTTCGAGGCGCGCGATCGCGTCCTCCTCGATCAAGCCGACCACGTCCGCCACCTCGATGGGCGCGGGACCGTCGGACACCTCGAGCGAGATCTCGGTGTCATGCCGGATGGAGGAGCCTTCCTCCTCGGAGATCCCCGTGACGATGCCTTGCGGAACCGTGTCGGAGAACGTGCGGTCGGTCTCGCCCACGGGGAAGCCAGCGTCGCGCAGTTCGGTGATGGCGTCATCCTCGGACAGCCCGAGGACCGCGGGCACGGTCTCCTCGCGGGCGCCGTCGGAGACCACCAGGACGACCTCGCTGCCATCCGGCGCCTGCGAGTTCATGGTCGGTTCGGTGCCGATCGCGATGCCTTGGGCGATCGTGTCGTGGAACTCGTTGTCGATGATGACGGAGAAGCCCAGGCCCTCGAGGATGCCGCGTGCCGCGTCCTCCGGCTCGCCCTGCACCGAGGGCACCGTGGTATAGGCGCCGGGGCCCACGGAGTTGTACCACCACAGGCCCAGCCCGCCCAGGACCAGGAGCGTCGCGAAGACGGCTCCCAGCCACCAGCCAGCGCGGTGCTTGTTCTCCTCGGGCTCGATGGCCTCGGGGTCGTCCAGCAGCTCGGCATCCATGACATCGACCGCGATCGCGTCGCCGCCCAGGCCGATCGGCAGCGCGATGGTCGAGCCCGCGGGCTGGTCCTCGAGCACCGTGGTCTCGCCCTCGTCGTGCTGCACGGGGACCGCGCCCGACGGGGGATCGGCCCGGCGCGCGAGGGTGGGCTCGTCGATGAGAGTGCGCGCGGCACGCACGAGGCCCAGGGCGGCGCCGGCGTCTGCCGGCCGCACGGATGCCTCCCTCGCGGTGAACGACGCCACCAGCTCGTCGAGCTCGGGTGGCAGCCACGGGGCGGCAGCGGACGGCGGCGGGACGTCCTCGTGAACGTGGCGTGACGCGACGCCGAGCGCAGTCTGCGCAGTGAAGGGCTGCCGGCCGGTCACCATCTCGTACAGCAGAATGCCGGCCGCGTAGACGTCGGCGCGGGCATCGGCGTCGCCGCTGGCGACCAGCTCGGGGGCCAGGTAGGCGACGGTGCCGAGGAGCATTCCCGACGTCGTGCTCGTGACCTCGGTGACGGCGCGCGCGAGGCCGAAGTCGGCCAGCTTGGGCTGCTCGGTGTCGTCGAGCAGGACGTTCTCCGGCTTCACGTCGCGGTGCACGAGGCCCTTGTTGTGCGCGGCGGCCAGGGCGTCGAGCACGGCCTCGGTGATCGCGAGGGAGTCGCCGACCGTGAGGGTCAGTTCGTGGGACATGCGTTCGCGCAGGTTCTCGCCCTCGACGTACTCCATGGTCAGGTACGAGACCGAGCCATCGATGCCCTGGTCATACACGCGGACCATGCCGGGGTGCGTGAGCCGCGCGGCGGCCTTGGCTTCGCGCTGGAAGCGGGCGACGAAGTCCGACTCGCTCGCGTCTGCGGCGAGGTGCGGGTGCATGACCTTGAGCGCGACGTCCCGCTCGAGGCGCTGATCGTGTGCCACGTAGACCGTCGCCATGCCCCCCGCAGCGATGCGTTCGCGCACCTCGTAGCGGCCGTCGATAAGACGGCCGATCAGCGGGTCGGTCATCGTGTCGGACACAAAGGTCATTCTAGGCTGGCCGGTGAGTGAATCGGCGACACCCGCGCCGGGCATCGTGCTGGACTAGAAGCGGTTCATGAGGGCGAGCACGGAGGCCACGTACTGGCGGGTGTCGGCGTGCATGCCGTACTTCCTGACGCCCGCCTCGCCCTGGTAGTAGCCCGCGATCGCAGTCTCGAGCGAGCGTCCCCCGCGCTGCAGGTGGCTCAGGAGAGCGACGCCAGCGGTGACGTTGTCCTGCGGGACCAGGAGGTTCAGCTCCCGGCCCACCAGGTCCGAGACCCACGCGCCCGTGCTGGGGATGACCTGCATGGCGCCGATCGCGTTGGCGGGGGAGACCGCCCGCATGTTGAAGCCGGACTCCTGGTAGGCGATGGCCTGGGCCAGGGCAGGGTCGACGCCGTACTGCCGAGCCGTGGCGACGATCATCGCCTGCATCTCGTCGCGCGTAGGGACGTCCATCGCGTTGAGCGTGGCCTTGTTCTGGTTCGCGGCTCCCACGACCGGCGCGGAGTAGGTGCGGCCCAGGAAGGTGTCGCCCACGAGGCCCGAGGGCACTCCGCCGGGGATGGTCAGCCGTTGGCCGATGCGAATGAGGGAGGGGTTCTTGATGCCGTTCGCACTGACGATCGACGAGGTCGAGACGCCGAAGCGCGAGGCAATCCTCGCGAGGGTGTCGCCAGCGACCACGGTGTAGGTCTGGGTGGTGCCGCCGAAGTCGCCCAGGTTGTCGCCGGTGGCGAGCTGGGGAGCAGCGCCCCCCGATGTGGCGGGCGAGGTGCCCGCGGCGGTGCCGCCCGGGATCGACAGCTTCTGGCCCACGCGGATGGTCGCGCGCGCATCGAGATCGTTGGCTCGGGTGATGGCTGCGACCGAGACGCCGTAGCGGCGGGCGAGGTCCCACACCGTGTCACCGCTCGCGACGGTGTGACTGGTGGCGCCGGACGCGGTCGTCGACGCCACGGTCGTGGCACCCGACGCGTTCGAACCACCACCCGTTCCTCCCGAGGCGCCGTCGATCGTGAGCGTCTGGCCCACGCGGATGACGGCGCCACTGCCGAGGTTGTTCGCCTTGATGATCGCGGACACCGTGGTGCCGTAGCGGCGCGCGAGATCCCAGACGGTGTCGCCCGCGACGACGGTGTGCATGCCCGCCGAGCGCGAGGCCTTCGACGCTGACGAGCCGGACGAGGTCGGGATGGTGAGTGTCTGACCGATCACGATCATCGCTCGGGCGTTGAGGCCGTTCGCGTCGACGATCGCGGAGGTGGACGAGCCATAGCGGTGAGCGAGAGCGCTCACGGTGTCGCCAGGCTGGACCCGGTGCGACTCGTCTGCGGCCGCCGGGATCGCGCCCAGGGCGCTGGTCGACAGTGCGGCAGCGACAGCGATGGCGGCGGTCCGTGGTCCGGGCGTGCGGAAGGAGCGACGTCCCACGAGGATCTCCTCACTGAGACAAATGTGTCTCATGTGACTGATGTGACACATGTGACTGTAACCCCGCGATGGAGCATTGGCAAGGGTGGGGACGTGGCCGGTCGCCGGTGCGGGGGTGAAAGCAGTCCACGTGTCCGCCGAGGTGCCGGGAGTTTGTAGTCTGAGAGGCGTGAACGATTCGATCGCGTGGCTCACTGTCCCGGAATTCGCCGAGGCGCTCGGCGTGCGTGCCTCCGACATCCGCGAGCAGCTGAGGCTGCGCACCATCGTCGCGGTCCGTCGTGGGGACAACCAGGCCTGGTCCATGCCGGCGGACTTCATCATCGACGATGGGTCAGGGCCGCGGGTGCTCCCCACGCTTCACGGCACCTTCACGCTGCTCGCGGACGGCGGTTTCACCGACGAGGAGTCCGTGGAGTGGCTGACCTCCGAGTCCGAGGAGCTCGGCAGCACGCCCCTCCAGGCGCTGCGCGACGGCAAGCGGGCGCCGGTGCGGCGGGCGGCGCAGACGCTGTTCTAGCGGAGTGCGGGCGACTCGCGCTCAGGCTGAGCGGGCCACCGCCCGGTCGATGAGCGCGTTGATGAGCCCTGCGCCGCGCGCGTCGAGGTCTGCCGATGCGAGGCCCGACCGGGCCGCCGCGGCGCGCTCGGCGACCTGCGCCTCGCACCATGCCACCGCATCGGTCGAGGTGATCGTGGCCACCGCATCGGCGACGTCGTGGTCCGATGCCGTGCGGTTGCCGAGCGCACGCGCGATGCGGGCGCGTCCGTGGTCGTCGGTCGTGGTCCATGCCCTCCACAGCACGAGCGTGCGCTTGCCTTCGCGGACGTCGTCGCCGGCGGGCTTGCCCGTGACCGCGGGCGACCCGGTGAGCCCCAAGAGGTCGTCGCGCACCTGGAAGGCGATGCCGAGCTCGACACCTGCATCGCGCATCGTCGCGACGCGTTCTGCCGACGCTCCCGCCAGCGCCGCGCCGAGCCCGAGCGGGTGCTCGGCCGTATACGACGCGGTTTTCGACCGCATGACGGACACGATCTCCTGCTCCTGATCGGCGAGCGCGTCGAGCGGCTGGGCGGCGGCGCGCATGTCCGCGTACTGTCCCGCCGTCACGAGATCCGCCATGTCCGAGAACAGCTCGCCGACGGTGGATGCGGTCCCCGGCGTCAGGCGAGAGGTGGCGCGCACGAGCGACCGCTGGCATGCCATCAGCGCCAGATCGCCGGCGAGGATGCCGCCAGCCGCTCCGTAGGAGTCGGAGTCTCCCGACCACCCGTGGTTCCGGTGGATCCCTGCGATCACGCGATGAGCGGCAGGCTTGCCGCGGCGCATGTCGGAGTCGTCGAGCACGTCGTCATGCAGGAGGGCAGCGGTCTGGAACAGCTCGAGCGCCGCCGCGGCCTCGATCGCCACGTCGTCGTCATCGCCACCGTGAGCGACGTACGAGGACAACAGGAGCAGAGCCCGGAGGCGCTTGCCGCCTCGCGAATGCGAGATCAAGGGAGCGGTGAGGTCCACGTGCGACGGGCCCGCCGGCCTGACGGCGTCGCTCGTCGCACGGAGCGTGGCGGCGATGCGCTCGTCGGTGCGTGCCTTCCAGGTCGCGAAGGAGTCGGTCACGCCCCCACACTAGGGCGTCACGGACTCCCGCCCGCACGCGTCGTCCCCAGGCCTGTGTGCCCGCCGGTCCCTCCACAGCACGGTGGGTGCCCGCGTGCGCCCACGCTCCGCCGCCGACAACGATCGTCGGCATGAGCATGCGAGTGATTCGAGGCCCGGGCGAGCTGATCGCCGCCATTCCCGTCCTCCTGGGCTTCGTCCCGCACGAATCTGTGGTCGTCATCGGGCTCGGGCCCGGCGGCGAGCTCGGCACCGTCATGCGTGCCGACAGGGCGGATCTGCTCATCGGGGACCTTGCACGCGAGATCCATGACGGGGTGCGTGCGAGGCTGCGCGCCGACCGAGTCTCGCGGGTCGTCATCGTGTCCTTCACTGCCGAGGCCGTCCCTCTGGGGTGCGCTGCGGCCGACGGATTGGCCGTCGCGATCGATGGCACCGTCGATCGCGTCGACATGTGGACGTGCGACGGGCAGCACTATCGCGTCCCCGGGTGTGCCGACCCCCAGTGCTGTCCGGCGGACGGCACGCGCGTGCCCTGGGAGGCGACGGCGGCGCCCCCCGCGTCGGCTCTCGTCGCGACCTGCGCGGAGTGGACGGCGCCGGGTGCGGCTCACCTTCTTCGCGCCGACGCCCGTGAGCGCAGGCGCGCCGCTCGCGCGGGCGACCGCTGGTGGGCGCGGCGAGAGCAGGAGGGGTGGCGGCAGCGATCGTTGGACCTGGTTCTCGAGTCGATGGGCCGCTCCGACGATGTTCTCGCCCTCGGTCGTGCCACCATCGCGATCCGGGACGTGCGCGTCAGGGACGGGGTGATCGTCCGGTGGCTGGGCGGGGGAGCGGACGCGGTCGCCGATGTCCTGGCAGGGCGGGCGACGGCAAAAGTGGCACGAGTGCTCGATGGCGCCCTGCGCGACGACGCCCGGTTGCCGCCCGCGCCTGAGGACACCGGGGACATCCTGGCGTGGTGCCGCTCGGCCGTCGCGCACGCCAGAAACCGCGATCGGGCTGCAGTCCTGGCCCTCGAGGCCGTCGCCGCGTGGTGGAGCGGCGATGTCAGGACGGCGTTGGATTCCGCGGACGCGGCGCTGGAATGCGATCCTGAGTACACGCTCGCGGGGCTCGTCGCGGATGTCTGTGCGGCCGGGCTCGAACCGGCATGGAGTCGATCATCGACGTGAAGAGGCCGAACGAGTTTCGGCGTGTCAGGCGGAACACTCGGGTACGGTTCTTCGTTATACTTGAATGGATTTGCGCGAGACTGAAGGAGCCGCCCATGCTCCCGAGGTCGTCTGAGAGGTTTCCGTGCCTCCCAGTACACCTGAGCGCCGTACCGGTGTGATGCGACACGCGCAGCAATCCGCCGCCCGCACGGGTGAGTCACGCTCCCGCGTGTCCTCTCGCGTCAAGAGATCTGTCCCCGTCGCCATGACGGCCGAGCCGAAGGAGAAGGCCACGACTACTGCAGCCGCGTCCAGTTCCAGCACGAGCGCCAGCAAGAAGTCGGCAGCCGCGTCGACCGCCAAGAAGGCACCGGCCAAGAGGAAGTCGCCCGCCGCGAAGACCGCGGCGAAGGCCGCTGAGTCGAAGGCCGAGCCGGCCGTCGACGAGGTCGAGAGCACGGAGGAGAAGGCCACCGCGCGCAAGCCTGCGCGCAAGACGGCAGCCAAGAAGGCGCCGGCCAAGAAGGCGGCTGCTGATGCCGACACCGAGGAGCCGACCGAGGACGCGCCCGCGCAGGCGGACGACGGCGACGATGGCGACGACAAGCGCGGATTCGTGCTCGGCGCGGCTGACGACGACGCGCCCGTCCAGCAGGTGATGACCGCTGGAGCCACTGCGGACCCGGTCAAGGACTACCTGAAGCAGATCGGCAAGGTGGCCCTCCTCAACGCGGAGCAGGAGGTCGACCTCGCCAAGCGCATCGAGGCCGGTCTGTTCGCGGAGGAGAAGCTGTCGAGCGGCGAGAAGCTCAAGCCCGAGCTGCGTCGCGAGCTCGAGTGGATCGCGAACGACGGTCGCCACGCGAAGAACCACCTGCTCGAGGCGAACCTCCGTCTCGTGGTCTCGCTCGCGAAGCGCTACACCGGTCGCGGCATGCTGTTCCTGGACCTGATCCAGGAGGGCAACCTGGGCCTCATCCGCGCGGTCGAGAAGTTCGACTACACCAAGGGCTACAAGTTCTCGACGTACGCGACCTGGTGGATCCGCCAGGCGATCACGCGTGCGATGGCCGACCAGGCTCGCACCATTCGCATCCCGGTCCACATGGTCGAGGTCATCAACAAGCTCGCGCGCGTGCAGCGCCAGATGCTCCAGGACCTGGGCCGCGAGCCCACGCCCGAGGAGCTGGCAGCCGAGCTGGACATGACGCCCGAGAAGGTGGTCGAGGTTCAGAAGTACGGCCGCGAGCCCATCTCGCTGCACACGCCGCTGGGCGAGGACGGCGACAGCGAGTTCGGTGACCTGATCGAGGACTCCGAGGCCGTCGTTCCGGCCGATGCGGTGGGCTTCACCCTGCTGCAGGAGGAGCTCACCAAGGTCATGGACACGCTGAGCGAGCGCGAGGCCGGCGTGGTCGGCATGCGCTTCGGCCTCACCGACGGCCAGCCCAAGACGCTCGACGAGATCGGCCGCGTGTTCGGCGTGACCCGTGAGCGCATCCGTCAGATCGAGTCCAAGACCATGTCGAAGCTGCGCCACCCGTCGCGCTCGCAGGTGCTTCGGGACTACCTCGACTGATTCTCCGCTTCACCGTTGTGCAGGCGTCTCGCTCCCACCGGAGCGGGGCGCCTGTGCGTTTGCGACCGCTGCGGAGCTAGGGATACTCGGGCGGAAGCTCCCGCGCGAAGGCGTCGTCGGGGTCGGGGTCCGGCGTCACCCGAGCGGTCTGGGCGACCACGATCGCGACCAGCACCACGGCGGAGCCGGCGATCTGCACTGGCGCGAGCGTCTCGCCGAGCCACAGCCAGGCGACCACGAAGGCGAAGAGCACCTCGGAGGACGCGAGGATCCCTGACGCGGTCGCGCTGATGTGGCGCAGAGACGCGAAGATCAGGGTGAAGGGCGCGAAGCCGCCGAACACCACGATGCCCAGCAAGGGCAGCCACATCGGCGTCACGATGTGGTCGAGCGAGCCGCCGAACGAGACGGGCTCGGTGAAGGTGCCGGCTGGGATCTCCCACCAGCGCGAGAAGAGCAGCCAGAAGGCGGTCGCGAAGGAGGACGCCCAGAAGGCGACGGACATCGCTGAGGCGCCCGACACGGACCTCTCGCCGCCCAGGAAGTAGAAGGCATAGGCGACAGCGGCGCCGAGCCCCGCGAGCACGCCCAGGCCCGCGAGCGGGGAGTCCCAGATCTGCGCCACCACCGCGAGACCCACGAGCACCGCCCCGATGGCCCACCACAGGCGTGGGTGCACCTGCTCCTTGAACACGAGGCGCGCCGTGAGCGCGATCAGGACGACGGCGGTGTACTCGAAGAGCAGCGCGACGCCCACGGGCAGCAGGGAGATGGCGACCGAGTACAGCCACTGCACCATGGCCAGGCCGCCGACGCCGAGCGCCGCGAACCAGGCGAGCCGGCGACGGGAGATGAGGAACTGCGAGCGGTCCGTGATCACGAGCACGACGCCCGAGATCACCGCGGTGCCGAGGACCCGGAACAGGGTGAGCTGCTCGGGGGTGATGCCCGCCTGCATCACGACCTTTGACATCGAGCCGTTGAACCCGAACAGGAACGCGCCGGTCAGGACGTAGAGAGCCCCCAGAGCAGGGCGCTTGGCGGTGGTGGCGACGGTCACCAGGTCACGCTACACGCGCGCGGTTCGCGGGAGGCGGACGGCGCCCGCGATAGCATCGGAGCACTCGAGCTTCCAAGGAGAAGACACGTGACTGCCTTGCGGTACGCCCTGCTCATCGCCCACTTCATTGGCCTCGCGGCGATCCTCGGACCCTGGCTGGACCAGTTGAGGGCCGATGCGCGACGCATCACCCAGGCGATGGTGTGGGGAGCGCGTGCGCAGATTCTCACGGGCCTCGCGCTGGCGGGCCTCGCGTTCGCGAACGAGAACTACGACCCGGACCACGTGAAGATCGCCGTGAAGTTCGTGATCGCACTCGCGATCGCCGGCCTGGCCGAGGTGGGCGCCAAGCGGGACAAGCCCCAGCCGTTCTGGCTCCTCGTGGGAATCCTCACCATCGTGAACATCGCCGTCGCGGTGGTCTGGCGCTGACATGACCGCGGTGAGGGTGGCGACGTCGGCTGACGCCGCCGAGATCGTGCACTTGGGTGCGCTCATGTATAAGGCGGTGGGCGCCAAGCCCACGCCTACGTGGGCGGTCGACGCCACACAGCTCGTTCGGGACCGGCTCGGCAAGGACCTCATCGGCATGGTCATCGATGCTCCCGAGGGCGGCCTGGCGTGCTGCGGGCTGGTCAACATCGCGCCGCGGCTGCCCAAGCCGGGCGCGCGTGCCCACCAGATGGGCTACGTCCAGTGGGTCTCGACCTCCCAGCAGCACCAGCGCAAGGGCTACGCGCGTGCCGTCATGGACGCGCTCCTGGCGGAGACGGACAAGCGCGGCATCGAGGTCGTCGAGCTCCATGCGTCGCCCATGGGCCGCCACCTCTACGAGGACCTGGGGTTCTGGGTCAAGGACGACAACATCGCCATGATGACCGTGCGCGGCCGTCCCGACATCCCCGGTACGGACGGCGAGGGCCTGTAGGGGCCGATGCGCGGGCTCAGTCGGCGATGTCGTCAGGGGAGGGGCGGCTGAAGTCGCGTACCGCGAACGGAGCGGCGAACGCGACACACGCCGCCAGCCCGGCGGCCCACATCACCAGCAGGCTCTCGGGCTGGCCTTCCGCTCGTCCGTAGGCGATCCAGCCCAGACCCCAGGCCATAGCGAGGCCACTGGCTACGGAGAGCGGGAATGAACCGCGCGAGCCGCGGGCGATGACCGCGGTGATGACAGCGACCACCACCAGAACTCCCGCAGCGATGCCTGTCCCAGCGTCCGCATCGGCCCCCAGCGAGGCCACGCCTGCGGCCGTGATGTTGGCGACGGTCGCCACCGTCGCCCATCCGAGGTACAGGCCCACCGTGACGTCGGCGACCGCACGGTCGAGCCAGGACGTCGGCCGGGACGCGACCAGGATCAGCGCGATGCGCACCAGCACGGCGACCAGCGCTGCGATCACGACCACCGAGACCCACAGGAGCCCGGCCTGGATCACGCCGATCCACGCGGCGTTGAGCACCATGGAGGCGAGGACTGGCCATCCGAGCGCGCGCATGCGTGGATCCGCGGCGCGCGACGGGAGCGCCTGGACGATCGCGAAGGCCGCGAGGCCGGCGTAGATGACTGACCAGATGCCGAAGGCTCCGGATGCCGGCGCCAGCAGTGTCGCGTCGGCTGCGAGCGCGCCGTTCGCGGCGTCCTGGATGGGCGTGCCGCCGAAGGCTCCGGCGCCCCACGCGGCACCCACGATCGCGGCGACGGCACCCAGCAGCACCACCGCCTGACGGACACGGTCCTGCGTACCTGCCACTGCATCGGCCCTGGTGGACATGAGACCTCCCTGCCCAGGTAAACACCTCAGCGCCGGCACGTGTTCCGAGCTTCCGGCGAGGGACGCACTCGGGTGTCCCCGGCGGGACCTATCCTTGGCGCGTGGCCCCATCCGACTATTCCGCACGACACCTGTCCGTCCTCGAGGGTCTCGAGGCGGTCCGCAAGCGCCCCGGCATGTACATCGGCACCACGGACTCCCGTGGCCTCATGCACTGCCTGTGGGAGATCATCGACAACTCCGTCGACGAGGCGCTGGGCGGGCACGGCGACTCGATCGAGATCATCCTGCACCCCGACGACTCGGTGGAGGTGCGCGACCACGGCCGCGGCATCCCCGTGGACATCGAGCCCAAGACGGGGCTGACGGGCGTCGAGGTCGTCATGACCAAGCTCCACGCCGGCGGCAAGTTCGGCGGCGGATCCTATGCGGCCTCGGGAGGTCTGCACGGCGTGGGCGCCTCGGTGGTGAACGCGCTGAGCGAGCGCCTCGACGTGTGGGTGGACCGCGGGGGAGCGACGCACCACATGGCGTTCAGGCGCGGCGAGCCCGGGTACTGGCAGGACCCGGCATCGGGCCCGTCTCTGGACTCCGCGTTCTCGCCCTTCGTCACCGGCTCCGAGCTGCAGAAGGTCGGCAAGGTCGCGAAGGCGCGCACCGGCACGCGCATCCGCTACTGGGCCGACCGCCAGATCTTCAACAGGTCCGCGCGTTTCACGTTCGAGGACCTTCTGACGCGCGCGCGTCAGACGGCGTTCCTGGTTCCGGGGCTGACGCTGACGGTGCGTGACGAGCGCAACCCGCTCGAGCCCTCGGAGGAGACCTTCCGCTTCGACGGAGGTCCGCGGGACTTCGTCGACTACATCGGCGTGGACGCCGCCGTCACGGACACCTGGGAGCTCAAGGGCACCGGCCAGTACTCGGAGACCGTGCCGGTGCTGAAGGCGGATGGCACGCTCGTGTCCGAGGAGGTCGAGCGTGAGTGCGTGGTGGACGTCGCCCTGCGGTGGGGCAACGGCTACGACACGAACGTGCGCTCGTTCGTCAACATCATCGCGACCCCCAAGGGTGGCACCCACCAGGCGGGCTTCGATGCCGGGCTCACCAAGGTGATGCGCAAGACCATCGAGACCAACGCGCGCCGCCTGAAGCTCACCGGCAAGGACGGTGCCGAGCGCATCGAGAAGGACGACATCATGGCCGGCCTCACCGCCGTGGTGACGGTGCGCATCCCCGAGCCCCAGTTCGAGGGCCAGACCAAGGAGGTCCTCGGCACCACTCCGGTGCGCTCGATCGTGGCGAAGGTGGTCGAGCAGGAGCTCGGGGCGATCCTGGGCTCGCCCAAGCGCGATACCAAGGCGCAGGCCACGACCGTGATGGAGAAGATCGTCGCGGAGATGCGGGCGCGCGTCGCGGCGCGCAAGCAGAAGGAGATCTCGCGGCGCAAGAACGCCCTCGAGACCTCGTCGCTCCCGGCGAAGCTGGCGGACTGCCGCAGCAACGACATCGAGACCTCGGAGCTGTTCATCGTCGAGGGAGACAGCGCGCTCGGCACGGCCAAGGTCGCGCGCAGCTCGGACTTCCAGGCGCTGCTGCCCATCCGAGGCAAGATCCTCAACGTGCAGAAGGCCTCGATCACGGACATGCTGCACAACGCCGAGTGCGCGTCGATCATCCAGGTGATCGGATCCGGATCCGGCCGCACGTTCGACCTCGACGCGGCGCGCTACGGCAAGGTGATCCTGATGACGGACGCCGACGTCGACGGCGCCCACATCCGCACGCTGCTCCTGACCCTCTTCTTCCGCTACATGCGGCCGCTCGTGGACGCCGGCCGGGTCTATGCCGCGGTGCCGCCGCTGCACCGAGTCGAGGTCAAGGGCTCGCCCCGTCGCGAGAAGGAGTACATCTACACCTACTCCGAGAAGGAGCTCGCCGAGACGCTGCGCGACCTGCGCCGCGCCGGACGCAAGTACAACGAGGACATTCAGCGCTACAAGGGACTGGGGGAGATGGACGCCGACCAGCTGGCAGAGACCACGATGGATCCGCAGCACCGGACGCTGCGCCGCATCACCGCGGAGCACGCGGAGGCCGCGGAGCAGGTGTTCGAGCTGCTCATGGGGAACGAGGTCGCGCCGCGGCGCGACTTCATCGTCGCCGGTGCGGAGAAGCTCGACGCGAGCAGGATCGACGCATGAGCGCCGCCGTCGAAGAGCCCACGTGCGCCGCGCACCCGTACGGATATCACCGTCGCTCGCGGGTCAGCCAGCGGCCGGACCGTGTGCTCGTCGAGCCGGGTTTCGTGGGCCTTCCGGCGCGCTGCATCACTCTTGAGCGCGAGCTGGAGGAAGCCGACAGGGTCGACGACTTCGTGCGTCAGCTCTGGGTGGTCGAGCGGCAGGGTCGCGGGGGGCTGTCGGTGCTGCTGGTCGCGTTCGCCGCCATCGTGATGATGGTGCTGGCCGCCGTTGCCGGTGACGTCCAGTGGGGCTCGGGCCTTGCCACCGGCGTCGTGGGCGTCGCTGTGCTCGGGGTCGCGGGCGAGGCGGCGGTCCTGCGCGCGCACCGGGCGCGGCTCCGTCGTGTGTACGAGTGGCGGCAGTACGTGGGCTTCCAGGCCTGACCTGACGCGTCCGCACCCGTGTCGACGCGAGGCGGAATTCTCGTCGCGCCCCGTGGCGTTCTCTCGGAGGCACGAGTCGCCGCCGCCTCGAGAGGAGCACGCCATGGGCCGCAGGAGCAGTGCTGACATGTGGGGACGTCCCCTCTACCTGGAGCGCCGTGCGGGACTGCCCGACATGGGGGTCAGCGCGTCGGGACCTCCCCCGCTCACGGGCGCCGCAGTCGATGCGATCTTCGCGTGCGACGACCCGAAGGCCCTCGCCGAGCTGAAGGCCTACGCCCACTCGTACCTGGGAACCGGGGGAGCGGTTGTGGGCGGCCTCGCGCTCACCGCGTTCTGGGCCGTGCTGGGCCGCCGGGGGCTCGCGGCCGCCACCGCGCTCGGCACGGGTGCCGCAGGGCTGGCCGTGATGGAGGCGCGCCGCCTCTCCCGGCAGTGGGAGGCGGCGGCCGATGCGCGGCTGGCGCAGCTGGGGTCGTCCACCTGAGGCGCTGAGCGGCGGGGTCCCGGGTGTGTGGCACCCGGGTGCGCAAGAATGGCCGCGTGAGCGAGGAGAGGGAAGTCCACGACGAGGAGCGCGTGCGCTCCACGCACGAGCTCGAGGAGAGCCTCGAGCCGGTCGCGCTCATCGAGCAGTCGGGAGCCGTGATCCGCACGGGCCGGTTGATGCTCGCCGCGGGCACGGCGAGCTACCGCGTCAAGCAGGCGATGCGAGCGGTGGCTCAGTCTCTCGGCATCGATCGCCACTCGAACCATGTGTCGCTCACGGAGATCGCCGCGACCTCGCATCGGGGGCGTATCTTCCGCACCGAGGTGGCCGAGAACCGCTCGTTCGCCGTGAACTCGGACCGCCTGGCTCAGCTCGACCGGATGCGCCGGACGCTCCCTGAGCGCACCACCGCCCACGAGGTCCACCGCGCGCTCGACGCGATCGAGGCTCGGGGAGCGCTCTATCCCGGGATCGCCAACGCTGCCTTCGCGGGCCTCGCGTGTGCGGCGTTCGCCGTGCTCAACCACGCGCTGCCGTGGGAGGTGGCGATCGTGTTCGTCGCGGCGGCCGCCGGGCAGTGGGCGCGCAGGATCATCGCGCATCGGCACTTCAACCCGTTCGGCACCACTCTCGTGGCCGCCGCAGTGTCGACGATGGTCTACGTCGCGGGCATTGCGGCGATAGGCGCGGCAGTCAGCGACCTCGACACGCACGCCGCCGGCTACATCAGCTCGGTCCTGTACCTGCTCCCCGGATTCGCCCTGATCACCGGCGCGCTGGACATGGCGCAGATGGACCTCGCAGCGGGCCTGCAGCGCATCGCGTTCGGCACCATGCTGACCATGGCGGCCGCGGTGTCCGTCTGGGGGGTCTCGCTCGTGGACTCGCTGTCGACCGTGACGCGCGCGCCTCCCGACATCGCGATGGGCGCCCAACTGGCGATGTGGGCGGTCGCGAGTGCGATCGGGGTGCTGGGCTTCGCACTGCTGTTCAACAGTCCGTGGTCGATCGCGCTCACCGCGGCGCTGATCGGCTCGATCGCCAACACCGGGCGACTCGCTGCGCTCGACCATGGCGTCCTGGTGCAGGCCGCCACGGCGGTCGCATGCCTGGTCGTGGGCGTCCTCTCAGCATTCGCGGCGCGCGGCGGACGCTTCCCCGTGATCACCCTGTCCGTGCCCGCCGTGCTCGTCATGATTCCTGGCGTGGCGGCCCACGAGGCGCTCGTCAGCCTCAATTCGGGCGACTATGCGGCCGCGACCGCGGGCATCCTCGAGGTGACTCTGGTGGTGCTGTCGATCATGGTTGGCCTCGTCGCCGCGAAGCTGATCACCGACCGCCACTGGGCCTTCGACCGCGTCGCCTAGCGACGGCATTGGGAGTGTCGCGGCCAGTGCCGCTACCCTCGTGTGCGTGATGGAGAACACGACGCCCGAATCCCCGGCGGAGCGCGATCTCGCC
>NZ_CAJXJX010000010.1 GCF_913055775.1 uncultured Demequina sp.
CCTGCTGGCGCTCGTGATGGTGGCCGGAACCGCGTCGGGCGGCAACCGCAACTGGATCAAGGTGGGCCCGGTCACGTTCCAGCCGTCCGAGGTCGCGAAGTTGGGCCTCGCGCTGTTCCTCGGCGTCGTCCTGGCGACCTTCCGCCGCGAGCTCACGACGCTGCACCGGGTGATGGTCCCCGGCGGCATCGCCGCGCTGATCGTCCTGGGCCTCGTGCTCGCCGGCAGGGACATGGGAACGGCGCTCGTGATCACTCTCATGGTCGCGGCGGCCTACTGGGTCGCCGGTCTCCCCGTGAGGTTCTTCCTGGGTGGCGGCGTGATCGCGGCCGCCGGGATCGCCTACCTGCTCACGCAGGGCACCACGAGGACCGGCCGTATCCAGCTGTGGCTCAACCCCGAGCTGTGCACGGACCCGCTGGGCGAGTGCCAGCAGACCATCCACGGCACGTGGGCGCTCGCGTCCGGCGGGCTGTGGGGGCTGGGTCCCGGCATGAGCCGCGAGAAGTGGGGATACCTGCCCGTCGCGGACTCGGACTTCATCTTCTCGATCATCGGCGAGGAGTACGGCCTGGTCGGCACGCTCCTGATGCTGGTCGCCTTCGGCATGATCATCGTCGCCGTCAACCGGCTCGTGTCGCGGCACAAGGACCCGTTCGTGCAGATCTCCGCCGCCGCGATCGGGGCATGGATCGTGGGCCAGGCGTGCATCAACATCGCCGTCGTGGTGGGCCTTGCGCCCGTTACCGGCGTGCCGCTGCCGCTCGTGTCCTCGGGCGGGTCGTCCCTCATCGTCTCCCTCGCCGCCATCGGCGTGCTGATGGCCTACGCCCGCCGGGAACCGGGAGCGCCCGAGGCCTTCGCCGCGCGCCCGTCCGTGGTGCGACGGTCCTTCGCCGTGATCGCCCGGAGCCGCCGTGGCTAGGTCCTTCCTGCTGGCCGGCGGCGGAACCGCCGGCCACGTGAATCCACTGCTCGCGACCGCCGCGGAGCTCGCCTCGCGCGGTCACGCCGTGGCGGCGCTCGGAACCGAGGAAGGCCTGGAGCACGACCTCGTGCCGCGCGCCGGCGTCGCCCTCCACACGGTGCCCAAGGTGCCGATGCCGCGGCGCCCCTCTGGCGATCTGCTCCGCCTGCCGGGGAACCTGCGTGCGGCCGTCGCCGCCGCATCGGCCGCGATCGAGACCACCGGAGCCGATGCCGTGGTCGGCTTCGGCGGGTATGTGTCGACCCCGGCGTATCTCGCCGCCCGCCGCGCGAAGGTGCCGATCATCGTGCACGAGGCGAACGCACGGCCCGGGATCGCGAACCGGCTCGGCGCGCGCATGACGCCCCACGTGGCCGTGACCTTCCCGGGCACGCCGCTGCGCGGGGCCACCGTCACGGGCCTGCCTCTGCGCCCCGAGATCGGAGAGCTCGCGCGCACGCTCGCGGAGGAGTCGAGCGGCGCTGCTGCGCGCGGCGCGGCCCGCGAGGCCGCCGGGTGGTCCTCCGAGGCCCCGGTGCTGCTCGTGACCGGCGGTTCGCTCGGGGCGGCGAGCCTCAATGCCGCGATGACCGAGGCGGTGCCGCAACTGGTCGAGCACGGCGTGCACGTGTGGCACCTCACGGGCCGGGGCAAGGCCGACGACGCGTGGCGCGTCCACGGCGACCTGCCGGCAGGCGTGCGCGATCGCTACAAGGTCGAGGAGTACAGCCACGACATGGCGTGCGCGCTCGCGGCCGCCGGCGCGGTCGTGTGCCGCGCGGGGGCTGCGACGGTGTGCGAGGTGACCGCCCTGGGGCTGCCCGCGATGTACGTGCCGCTGCCGCACGGCAATGGCGAGCAGGCCGACAACGCCCGCCCGGCCGCTAACGCGGGCGCGGCGACCATCGTCGACGACGCCGAGCTGACCGGGGACGCGATCGTCGCCGGGGCCGAGCGCATGCTGCTCGACCACGAGGCCGCCGCCTCGATGCGCGGCGCGACCGACAGGATCGCGATCCGGGACGGCGCCGCGCGGCTGGCGGCGATGATCGAGGACGCGCTGTGAGCGGGGCGGTGCTGTGAGCGGGCGGATGCACTTCATCGGCGTCGGCGGATCCGGCATGTCCGCTGTCGCGCGGCTCGTGGCCGCCCGCGGCATCGCCGTGACCGGCACCGATCAGCGGGAGTCCGCGTACTTCCTCGCGCTGCGCGACGCAGGCATGGACGTGCGCATCGGCCACGACGCCGCGATCGTCGACGGCGCGGACGCGGTGGTGATCTCCACGGCCGTGCGCGCGACCAACCCCGAGCTGGTGCGCGCCCAGGAGCTGGGGATCCCCGTTCTGCATCGCTCCGAGGCTCTCGTGTACGCACTCGAGAACGACCGGCTCATCGCGGTCGCGGGTTCGCACGGCAAGACGACGACGTCTGCGATGGTCGCCCACGTGCTGCACGCGAGCGGCATCGACGCGTCCTTCGCCGTGGGCGCGCGGGTGTTCGGGGTCGAAGGCGCGGTGGCCGGCGGGTACGCGGGCTCGGCGGGCATCGGCGTCGTGGAGGCCGACGAGTCCGACGGCTCGTTCCTGCGCTACCACCCCGAGGTCGGGATCCTGCTGAACATCGAGCCGGATCACCTCGACCACTACGGAGACGTCGACGCGCTCGAGAAGGCGTTCCTCGAGTTTGCCCTCGAGTGCCCGGTGCTCGTCGCGTGCGTCGAGGACGCCACCGTCGCGCGCATCGCCGAGGAGGCGCGTCGCGCAGGCGTGCGCGTCATCACGTACGGAACGTCCGAGGCGGACGTCATCGTCACCCCGACCGACCTCTCCGTCCCGAGCGAAATGGGCCCATTTCGCTCGTCTAAGGGCCTAGGCGAGCGCAATGGATCCACTTCGCTCGCGTTGGAGGTGCCGATTCCCGGCGCGCACCAGCGGCTCAACGCCGCGGCGGCCTGGGCCGCCGCGGTCGCCATGGGTGCGGATCCGGCCGATGCGGCACGCGCCTTCACGACCTTCGCCGGCACGGGCAGAAGGTACCAGCTGCGCGGCGAGGAGTCGGGCGTGCGGGTCGTGGACGACTACGCGCACCACCCGACGGAGGTGGCGGCCGTCCTCGCGGCGGCGCGTGCGGCGGGGCAGGAGCACCTCGTGGTGCTGTTCCAGCCCGCCTTGTTCACGCGCACGCAGCTGCACGCCCAGAACTTCGCCGATGCGCTGTCCGTGGAGAACGCGGATGTCGTGATCGCGGGCGTCCACGGCGACCGCGAGGACCCCATTCCCGGCGTGACCTCGGACTCGATCCTCGAGCTCATGCACGTGCCCGCCGGGTCCACGGCCCAGGTGGTCGAGGATCTCGAGCAGGCGGCTGCCGTCGCGGCAGCGCTCGCACGTCCCGGGTCGCAGGTGATGACCGTGGGCTCGGGCACGGTCACGCTCGCCGCCGACTGGATCCTCGCCGCGCTGCGCGGGGGCGACGATGGCTGACCGCAGGCCCGCGTCGCCGTCGCGGCCCCCGCGTCCGGCGGCGCCGGCGCGGAACGCGAGCACGCAGACGACCGATGCGCGCACCCCGCCGCGATCCAGCAAGCACCGCACCACCGGCCGCGGCGCGCCTCGCAGCTCGACCACGCCGACCCGTGCCGCGGCGCCCAGGTCCGGGACGACGGGCACCTCGAAGGCGGCCTCGAGACCCGTCTCGAAGCCGGTGTCGAAGGCTGCGTCGAAGCCGTCGTCGAGGTCGGTCGCTGCATCCACGTCGAAGGCTGCCGCCGCATCGGCGGGCCCCCTGAACCGCGCTCTGGCGACGGTGTCGCGCGGCCGGTGGGGTGCATCGGCCGCGTCCTCGCCCGCGAAGCCCTCGACTCCTGCGCAGCCGCGCACGGGCACCGTCGCGACTCCGTGGGCGAAGGTGGCCGCGACGCCGTCGACCGTCACGACCCGCATGCAGGACCGGCTGCGCGAGCGTCGCAGCGCGAACCGCCGCCTGCTCACCGCGAGGTGGGTCAAGCGTCTGGCGATCGGGGGAGTGGGCCTCGCGGGCGTGTGGGTGCTGCTGCTGTCGCCGGTCTTCGCGCTCGACCTGGAGAAGGTCGAGGCGTCCGGCTATGGCACTGTGGTGGACCCCGCGGCCATCGAGGAGATCGTCGCGGAGCACGCCGGGACGTCCGTCGCGCTGCTCAACACCGGCCACGTCGAGCATCAGATCGAGGCGCTCGCGGGGGTGAAGGAGGCGCGGGTCGAACGCGTGTGGCCGTCGGGTCTGCGCGTGACGCTGACGTCCGCCGAGCCGGTCGCCGCGATTCCGCTCGCGGACGGCACCTACGTCATGCTCGACGAGCGCGGGGTCCAGGTCGATGAGGGAGCCGAGGCGCCGGACGACCTGCCGGTGGTCAACGTGCCCCTCGACGCGGAGGACACCCGCATCCTCGACGGCGTCATCAGCGTGATCGACCAGTTGCCCGTCGCGATGCGCGACCGGGTCCAGGACATCGAGGCGAGCACCGAGGACTCGATTCAGTTCGTGCTGCGCGACGGCCCGCGCGTGGAGTGGGGGAGCGCGGAGGAATCCGCGCTCAAGGCCGAGGTGCTCGCGGTGCTGCTCCAGGAGGCGGGGGACGCCGAGCTCATCGACGTGTCCGCGCCCACGCTGCCGACGGTCAGTTGACGGCTTCCCCGGCCCTCGAGACGTGCCTCCGCACACACAGCTGCGGCGCCAGGGGCCAGTGGGGCGCATGTGACAGCACACGTGTCACACGAGTCACTCGTGCCGCAGCCGTGTGTTGCACTGACCACGGCGACGCGATCATCGGCGCGCACCTCGAACGCGCGCCGAGATTATCCGCGCGACACGCGCGCGCCTGACGCGAATTGCTGAGGCGCGGCCGTACCGTCGTGCGTGGAAGAAGTTGACATAACTATAACCTTCAAGTTGAAGGTTAAGGTTGGGAGAGGGCTCATGGCCGCACCGCAGAACTACATCACCGCCATCAAGGTCGTCGGCGTGGGCGGCGGCGGCGTCAACGCCGTCAACCGCATGATCGACGTGGGCCTCAAGGGCGCCGAATTCATCGCGATCAACACCGATGCTCAGGCGCTGCTCATGTCCGACGCGGACGTGAAGCTCGACATCGGTCGCGAGCTCACGCGCGGCCTGGGCGCCGGCGCGGACCCGGAGGTGGGCCGCCAGGCGGCGGAGGACCACGAGGACGAGATCGCCGAGGGCCTCAAGGGCGCCGACATGGTCTTCGTCACCGCAGGCGAGGGCGGCGGCACCGGCACCGGCGGCGCGCCGGTCGTCGCGCGCATCGCCCGCGGCCTGGGCGCCCTGACTGTGGGCGTGGTGACGCGGCCGTTCGGCTTCGAGGGTCGCCGCCGCGCGGACCAGGCCGACGCCGGCATCCAGAAGCTGCGCGAAGAGGTCGACACCCTCATCGTCATCCCGAACGACCGCCTGCTCGACATCAACGACGCGGAGCTGTCGATCCTCGGCGCGTTCGCGGCGGCCGACCAGGTGCTGCAGGGCGGCGTGCAGGGCATCACCGACCTCATCACGACGCCGGGCCTCATCAACGTCGACTTCAATGACGTCAAGTCCGTCATGCAGGGCGCCGGCACGGCGCTCATGGGCGTGAGCTCGTCGCGAGGCGAGAAGCGCGCGCTCGAGGCCGCGGAGGGCGCGATCTCGTCGCCGCTGCTCGAGGCCTCGATCGAGGGAGCGCACGGCGTGCTGCTGTCGATCGCCGGCGGTTCGAACCTGGGCATCAAGGAGGTCGAGACGGCCGCTCGCCTGGTGCGCGAGGCCGCGCACGCTGAGGCGAACATCATCTTCGGAACCGTCATCGACGATTCGCTGGGCGACGAGCTGCGCATCACCGTGATCGCGGCCGGCTTCGACGGCGGCTCTCCCACGGTCCGCAAGCACACCGGCGCGCTGGGCACCATCGATGGCGCGCGCGACACCCCCGCCGCCGAGGAGAAGGAGCCCATCAAGGCTCCGGTCGAGGCCTCGTCCGCCCCGGTGCCTCAGCCCATCGACGTGGACGACGAGCCCGCTCCCCAGACCGACGCGATCGAGGTGACCGCGGTGTCGAAGGAGTCCGACACGCTGGACGTCCCCGAGTTCCTCCGGTAACCCGGCGGTGATCGACGCCGGGCTCCGCGTCCGGGCGTTCTTCACCACCCGAGACGGCGGCGTCAGCGAGGCGCCCTACGCGTCGCTGAACGTCGCCGATCACGTGGGTGACGCGCCGGAGGCGGTCGCGCTCAACCGTGCGATCGTGTCCGAGCGCGCGGGCACGCCCGTGACGTTCCTGCGCGCGCAGCACGGCATCACCGTCGCGCGCGTCCACGGCTTCGACCAGGCACCGCCGGCGGCCGATGCGCTGGTCACCAGCGTTCCCGGCGTCGCCGTGGCGGCGATCGCGGCGGACTGCGCGCCGGTGCTGATGCACGACGAGGCGACCGGCGCCGTCGCGGCCATCCACGCGGGACGGGAAGGGCTCTTCGCGGGCGTCATCGACGCCGCCGTCGCCGAGCTCCTCGACATCCGCGGCGGATGGCGGACGCCGGGGGAGCTGAGTGCGTCGATTGGCCCGACCATCTGCGGCCAGTGCTACGAGGTGCCCGAGGACCTGCGCGCGCGGGTCGGCGCGCGCCACCCGAGCGCGATGGCCACCACGCGGCACGGCACGGCCGCGCTGGACATCTCGCGCGCCATCGAGGCGCGGCTCGCCCAGCTGGGCTTCGACCAGGTCGTGCGCTCCCGGGTGTGCACGGCCGAGGACCCCGAGCTGTTCTCGCATCGCGGCGAAGGCGTGACCGGGCGCTTCGCCGGGGTGGTCGTGTGCGAGTGATGCCACCGACGTGCGCGACCCGGCCCGCGCATCGGCCCTCTGCAGTGAACGCCGGGCCTGCCCGGCGTGTCGCTCCGGCGGTCCCGGCGCCGGGCAACCTACCGTTGAACCGACAGCGATACCTTCGAAGGAGCTCCCGATGAGCGCGATGCGCAAGGCCATTCAGTACCTCGGCTTCGACGTGAGCCAGCACGAGGAGTACGACTACGCGGACGACGAGCTCGCGCCCGTCACGAACATCCACGACATGTCGGAGGTTCGCGAGAAGCACGAGGCGCCGTCCAAGGCCGCGCGTGCCGAGCGGCAGCGCACGCCCGCGGCCCACATGTCCGCGAACGACCTGCGTCGCATCCAGACCATCAAGCCCCGCACCTACAACGACGCGCGGCTGATCGGCGAGGCCTTCCGCCAGGGCGTGCCCGTCATCATGAACCTGACCGAGATGTCCGAGGCCGACGCGAAGCGTCTGGTCGACTTCTCGGCCGGCCTTTCGTTCGGTCTGCACGGCTCGATCGAGCGCGTGACGACCTCGGTGTTCCTGCTGTCGCCGGCGCACGTGGAGATCGGCATGGACGTCGAGAAGCCGGAGCCGCAGGAGAGCGAGTTCTTCAACGGACGCTAGCCTCGGTTAGGCTCGCTGCGTGGAGATTGTCATCGGCGCACTGCGCTTCGCGCTGTTCCTGTTCATGATCGTGCTGTTCGGGCGCGTCATCCTGAGCCTTGTGGTGTCCTTCGCGCGCGACTGGCGCCCGGAAGGCATCGTGCTCGTGCTGACGGAGTCCGTGTTCAGCATCACGGACCCGCCGCTCAAGGCGCTGCGCAAGGTGATCCCCCCGCTCCAGCTGGGCCAGATCCGGCTCGACATCGCGTTCCTGGTGCTGTTCTTCGGCTGCTCGCTGCTGTACAGCTTCCTGGGCTACCTGGGGTACATGCTCTCCTGACGCCGGTCGCTTGAGATTTGCTCACGTCGTGCCGATAACGACGAATGAGTAGAGTGACCGAATGGACGCGCCGGGTGTGATCCCCGTCGCACGGATACAAGAGGTGGTTCGCACATGGCACTGCTTTCGGCAGAAGACGTTCTGAACAAGGCGTTCTCCAAGACCAAGTACCGCGAGGGCTTCGACCAGGACGAGGTCGACGACTTCCTCGATGAGGTTGCGCACACCATTCAGTCGCTCACCGCGGAGCGCGACGACCTCGCCCAGCGCCTCGCGCAGGCGCAGGCCGGCGCCCCGGTGACGCCGTCGCAGCCCTCGGCGCCCGAGTCGGAGCCGTCGATGGAGGGTGGCCTGCTCGCCGCCGCGACCGACCCGACGCCCCCGAGCGCCACGGGCATGCTCGCCATGGCCCAGAAGCTGCACGACGAGTACGTGCACGCGGGCGAGGAGGAGCGCGACCGCCTGGTCGAGGAGGCCAAGACCAAGGCCGAGTCGATCGTGGAGCAGGCCGAGACGGACGCGAAGGACCGCATGGACCTGCTCGCGACGGAGCGCGGCGATCTCGAGCGCAAGATCGACGACCTGCGCCGCTTCGAGCGCGACTACCGTGCGCGCCTCAAGAGCTACCTCGAGAACCTCCTGGGCGACCTGGACCACGGCGCGAAGGCGGAGCCCGCGGGCGCCGCGGCCCCGGCGTTCGACAGCGGGTTCGGCGGTGCTGACTCCGTCGCCTCGGACGTCTCGGCGGCGTCCCTGGCCTCCGCGGCATCGGCACAGGAGACGGCCGATGCGGCCGACGCTCCCCAGGCTGCCGACAGCCCCTGGTCTCAGGTGCGTCCGCAGGACTCGGGCGATGCCGGCGAGGCGGACGAGGCCGCCGAGGAATCGGCCGAGGAGGAGGCTCCCGCACCGTGGGGCCAGTCCGCGTACACGCCTCAGAGCAACGTCGCTCAGTCCTTCGGCGCCGAGTCCGAGGGCGACGCCGAGCAGCGCTGACAACGATTCGACCGTGAATGCGCGCCTCCTGGGCGCGTACCAGGTGGCGTGGCGCTTTGCGAAGCAGGCGAAACAGGATTAGTCTCACGTCACTACCCAGAAACTGAGGATGTGGCATGACCAGCACAGACGTGACGATCGTGGTCGTCGACCCGGCGGAGCTCAAGGCGTCCGACGCCAAGCGCCTGCCGGTGCGTGACGGGGACGAGCCGTGGAAGGTCGCGGAGCTCCGCGCGATCGTCAAGACGCTGAATTCCGACGTCGAGCGCCTGGTGCAGGAGTTCCACGGCGCCGAGCACGACCTCGACGACCTGCTCCACACTTCGGAGGGTGCGGGCGACGACCAGGCCGACGCCGGCTCGACCGCTCTCGAGCGCGAGCAGGAGATGTCGATCGTCAACAACACGCGCGACATGCTCGAGCAGAGCGTGGACGCCCTGCGTCGCGTCAAGAACGGCACCTACGGCAAGTGCCAGGTGTGCAACGAGGGCATCGGCAAGGCGCGCCTCCAGGCGTTCCCCCGCGCGACGCACTGCGTCACCTGCAAGCAGCGCGAGGAGCGTCGTTGACCTGGCGACCAGCCATCTGGTTGGTCGCCCTCGCCGTGGTGGTGGTCGATCAGGCCACCAAGCAGTGGGCTCTCGAAGCCCTCGTTCCGTACGAGCAGCACGAGGTGCTGGGCGACTTCCTGTCCATCCAGCTGGTCTTCAACTCGGGCGCGGCGTTCTCGCTCGGTGACGGCTACACCTGGGTGATGACGATCATCGCGCTCGTCGTGACCGTGGGCATCGTCTACTACGCCCGCCGCGCCCAGAGCACCGCCGCCGTGTGGCTGTTCGGCATCGGTCTGGGCGGCGCGATCGGCAACCTCATCGACCGGCTCTTCCGTGACCCGTCGTTCGGGCAGGGCCACGTGGTCGACATGATCAACTACAACGGCTGGTTCGTGGGCAACGTCGCGGACATCGCGATCGTGGGCGCTGCGATCGCCGTGCTGATCATGTCGTTCATGCACAAGCCGATCCTGGCGCCCCGGCCTGGTGCCGGCGGCGACGCGTCTGCCGATGACATGCCGGACCCTCAGGCTGCGACGGATGACCCCGTGACGACGGCTCCCGCGGTGCCGTCGCCCAACTCGGGCGACGAGCCCCGTGGCTGACACCAGGTATCTGCCCGTTCCCGACGCGGTGGTCGGCGACAGGGCCGATGCGGCACTCGCCCGGGTGCTGGGACTGTCACGAACGAAGGCCGCCGAGCTGCTGTCCGCGGGGCTGGTGGCGCTCGATGGGCGCGCCCTGGGCAAGTCGGACCGCGTGTCCGACGGGATTCTCGCCGTGGACCTGCCGGACGAGCGCGAGGCGCCCCCGGAGCCCGAGATCCCTGGCGGGCTGCAGCTGCGCTATGAGGACGAGGACCTCGTGGTGGTGGACAAGCCCGTCGGCGTGGCCGCGCACCCGTCGCCGGGCTGGACCGGGCCTTCGGTGGTGGGCGGGCTCGCGTCTGCCGGTGTGACCCTCGCCGCGGCGGGGCCAGCAGAGCGCCAGGGGATCGTGCACCGCCTCGATGTGGGCACCTCCGGCCTCATGGTGGTGGCGAAGTCCGTGCCCGCCTACTCGGCACTCAAGGCGGCGTTCAAGGAGCGCACGGTCGAGAAGATCTACCACGCGGTCGCGCAGGGACACCTGGATCCGACGGCGGGCACCATCGACGCGCCCATCGGCCGGCATCCCACATCGGACTGGAAGTTCGCCGTGACGCAGGACGGCAAGCCGTCGATCACGCACTACGAGACGCTCGAGATGTTCCCGGCGGCCTCGCTGCTCGAGATCCACCTCGAGACGGGTCGCACCCACCAGATCCGGGTGCACATGGCGGCGATGCGGCACCCGCTCGCGGGCGACCTCACCTATGGCGCGGACCCGACGCTCGCCAAGCGCCTGGGGCTGTCGCGGCAGTGGCTGCACGCGCACGAGCTGGCCTTCGAACACCCCACCCGCGGCGGCGAGGTGCGGGTGCGGTCTGAGTATCCCGAGGACCTGGCGTCCGCTCTGGAGCGGCTGCGGGACTAGCGCGGCCCGGTCCGGGTCAGGGCTCCAGCGCAGCCGCGATCCGGTCCACGAAGGCCACGGCAGCGGCGGAGATCTGAGAACGCGCCTCGTCGTCGGAGATGAGCGGCTCGCCGTCGCCGGGCTGCGGCCCGTAGTCGCCGAACTGCGCGTGGCTCGCACCCTCGATGACGGTGAACTGGGCGTCCTCGGGGAGGTTCGCACGCGATGCCTCGATGTCCTCCGGGGTCGACAGCCCATCGCGGGTGCCGGAAATGGATTCGACGGCGGTCTCCAGAGTGCCGCTCACATCGCCGGCGGGGTAGGAGCCGAACAGCAGCAGTCCCACCGCAGGGGCCGTGGCGTCGGCGTCGGCAGCGTCTGCGGAGATTGTCGCGACCACGCCGCCCAGCGAGTGGCCCCCGGCGACCCACGCGTTCACGTCGGGGTGGGCCTCACGCGCGGAGTCGAAGGCACCGGTCGCGAAGAAGGCGATGCCGAGCGGTTGTTTGGGGATCACGACCGTGTGGCCACCCTCGGCGAGCGGCCGCAGCACGGCGGCGTAGGCGCGCGCATCGACGAGAGCACCCGGCTGGAAGAACACGCCCACCGGTGAGGGGTCGCCGACGGGCTCCAGCACGATGGCCGTCGCGGTCTCGGAGACCGCAACCGCGCCGCCGTCCTCCATCGCCTCGAGAGCGGGCGAGATCGCGGTGAACGGACGGAGCCACGCCACGGACAGCACCCACAGCAGCCCGAGCACCACCGCGATGCCCCGCAGTCCGCGGCGCCAGCCGGGGCGACTCCTGCGGCGCATGATCGACAGCACGATGACGGTGACCGCCACGAGAGCCGTGACTGCGAGCATCACCAGATACGCCGGGTGACCGTGGAGGACGCCCCCGGTCTCGGTGAGGAGCGCCCACGCGACGGCCGCCAGGCCCAGACTCGCGGCCACGATCTCGCTCCAGAAGAGCCACGCGGGGGTGCGCGTCATGCCAGTTCCTTCCTGATGCGCTGCTCGCTCACGGGCTCCGATGTGCCCCACTGCTGAGCGAACAGCGACACGCGCAGCTCCTCGAGCATCCACCGCGCGTGCTCGAGCCGGGCCGCGCGATCGGGATCGGGGCGCCCGGCCTCGTAGGCCTCGCGCACCGTCGTGACCTGGTCGGTGATCTCCCGCACCTGCCACAGCTGGGCGGCGTCGCGGTTCGGATCGGACTGCGCCTTCTCGAGCCGGGCCGATGCGGCACGCAAGTACCGCGGCAGGTGCCCCAGCCGCTCGAGCGGGGTACGGGACAGGAAGCCGCCGCCGATGAGCGCATCGGCCTGATGGCGGATGTCCGCGACCACCGCGAGCAGCGCGAGCGAGGTCGAGCCCGACAGCGCGCTGTCGAGGTCGCGGTACGCCGCCAGCGCATCGGCGACCTGCTCGGCGACACGGAGCGTCTCGTCCTCGATCCCCGACCGCACCCGCGTACGCAACTCCGCGTACGCATCGGCGTCCCGTGCTTGACCTGCGTCCTCGCCGACCAGCGACCTGACCGCAGTGTGCTGCAGCGCGTCGACCAGCGCCGCGGTGGAGCGATACGGCGATGCGCTGAGCGTGAGCGCCTGCTGGCCCGACCATCGCGTGGTCACGCGCTTCACCGGGAGCGCGCACTCGTGGGCGAGCAGGCGGGTCACTCCCGCCGCGTGCTGGGCCGTGCGCGCGGTCGCGTCCGCGAGAACTCTCAGCGCGACGGTGCCCCCCTCATCGACAAGAGACGGGTAGCCGCGCACAGCCGCGCCGCCCACCTCTCCCGCGACCTCGTCCGGCAGGGCGCCGCCGGGCAGGTCGGGCCACGTGTCGAGGGCGTCCGCCTCGGAGATCGCGTGACTCACGACCGCCACCTGGGAGTTCGGGTCTGCCGGGGCCGTCGCAGCGCCGGTCTCCGGTCCCGACTGGCGCCGCAGCGCCGGCGTGCGCGCGACCGCACTGGCGACGGCGCTCTGCGAGGCGGGCGCATGCGTGCGCTGCAGCCGCACGAGGTCCGTGGACTCGTCGAGCGTGGCGCCATCGGCGTCCTCCACGCGGAACGTCACCCTCAGGTGCGACGGCAGGCGCTCGTCGACGCCGTCCCAGGCCTCGGGCGGGATCTCGACGCCCTTGACCTGCAGCACTGCTCGGGCGAAGGCCTCGCGGTACGGCTCGGCCATGTCTCCCGCGCGCGCCATGTCCTGCCAGGTGGGGGTCTCGCGATCCAGCCAGGCGATCACGTCGCGCGCGGTGTCCGGGGCGGGCACGAGCAGGCGCCGCACCGTCTTGGGCAGAGCACGAATCGTGGCCGTCGCGAGCTCGTCGGCCATGCCAGCCACCATCCAGTCGAAGCCGTCGGGCACCACCCGGGGCAGCACCGCGATCGGGACGTGGACCGTGATGCCGTCCGCGTCCGTGCCGGGCTCGAACTGGTAGGTCAGCGCCAGCTCGAGGTCGCCCTGCGGCCAGGCCTCGGGGAACTGCGACGTGTCGACGTCCTCGTGCTCGGGCGCGACCGTGTCGAGCGAGAGATGGAGGAGCTCGGGTGAGCGGCGGCGCTCGTCCTTCCACCAGCGGTCGAAGTGACGCTGGGAGACCACCGAGTCCGGGATCCGCTCGTCGTAGAACGCGAACAGCGCCTCGTCATCCGCGAGCAGGCCCCGCGTCCGGGACCGAGCCTCGAGGTCCTCGGCCTCGGCGATCAGCCGCTGATTGTCCTTCCAGAAGCGGTGATGCGTGTCCCACTCGCCCTCGACCAGCGCGTGCCGGATGAACAGGTCGCGCGCCTCCTCGGGGCGGATGCGCCCCCACAGCACGGTCCTGTCCGCGACGATCGGCACCCCGTAGAGCAGCACCTTCTCCGTCGCGACGGCGGCGCCACGCCGCTTGGACCAGTGCGGATCCGAGTAGGTGCGCTTGGCGAGGTCGCCCGCGAGCTCCTCGGCCCACTCGGGCTTGATCGCGGCGACGTCACGGGCCCACAGCCGGCTCGTCTCGACCAGTTCCGCCGCCATGACGAACGCCGGCGGCTTCTTCGACAGGGGAGAGCCGGGGAAGATCGCGAAGCGCGCGCCGCGCGCGCCCAGGTACTCGTTGCGCGCCTGCTTCTTGGCGCGGCGCATTGCCGCCTCGCGCTGGCCGCCGCGCAGGTGGGAGAACTGGGAGGCCTTGGGCTCTCCCGCCTCCTGCATGCCCACCTGGGAGAGCAGGCCCGCCAGGACCGAGCGGTGAATCGCGTCCGCGTCCCACACATAGCGATGTGTCTCGCTATCAGGGGACAGGTCGCCCGAGCGCTGGGCTCGCCTGCGCGCCATCTCGATCCCCAGCGGCTTCGCCGTCTGCCGGATCTGCTCGACCACGTCCTGCCACTCGCGGATGCGCAGGAAGTTGAGGTGCTCGGCCTTGCACAGGCGTCGAAAGGCGCTGCTGGAGAGCTCGTGACGCTGCTCGCGCACGTACTCCCAGAGGTTGAGGTACGCGAGCAGGTCCGAGCCCGGATCCGCGAAGCGCCGGTGCAGCGCATCGGCCTTCTCGCGCTCGTCCGCAGGCCGCTCCCGCGGGTCCTGGATGCTGAGGGCCGCGGCGATGATCGCCACGTCCCGCGCCACCCCGTGACGCTGGCCCTCGACGATCATGCGGGCCTGACGCGGGTCCATCGGCAGCCGCGAGAGCGCCCGACCCGTCGCCGTCAGCCGGGTGCGGCCATCGCGGACCTCGATCGCGCCCAGTTCCGTGAGGAGCTGCACGCCGTCGCGGATCGCTCGGGTGTCCGGCGGCTCGACGAACGGGAAGGCGGCGACGTCGTCCGGGCTCGCGACCACGCCCACGGCGATCATCTGCAGCAGCACCGAGGCCAGCGACGTGCGCAGGATCTCCGGCTCGGTGAACGCCGGCCGCCCCTCGAAGTCCTCCTCCGAATACAGCCGGATCGCGATGCCGTCCGCGAGGCGTCCCGCGCGCCCCGAGCGCTGGTTGGCGCTCGCCTGCGACACCGGCTCGATGGGCAGCCGCTGCACCTTGGTCGCCTTGGAGTAGCGCGAGATGCGCGCGTTGCCCGGGTCCACGACGGCGTGGATCCCCGGCACGGTCAGCGAGGTCTCGGCGACGTTCGTGGCCAGCACGATGCGGCGGCGCGAGTGGCGCTCGAACACGCGGTGCTGCTCGGCCGCGGACAGCCGGCTGTAGAGCGGCAGGAGCTCGACGGCCTGCGGGTGGCGCGGGTCGCGGGCGCGCGGGCCCAGGAACGACTCGAGCGCGTCCGCGGCGTCCCGAATGTCGCGCTCGCCCGCGAGGAACACCAGGATGTCGCCGTCGATGACCTGCAGCAGCTCGTCGCACGCGTCCACGATCGCCGTCGCCTGGTCCTTCTCCTCACCCCGCGCGTCGCCCTCGAGCGGGCGGTAGACGATCTCGACGGGGTACGTGCGTCCGGTCACCTCAATGACAGGTGCCGTCGGTTCGGCCGATGCGGCGGCCGGGTTCTCGACGTCCTCGGCTTGCAGCGGTGGCAGGGGTCCGCCCGGCGCGAAGTGCCGCGCGAAGCGCTCGGAGTCGATAGTCGCCGAGGTGATGATCACCTTGAGGTCGGGCCGCCGCGGCAGCAGGTTCGTGAGGTAGCCGAGCAGGAAGTCGATGTTGAGGCTGCGCTCGTGGGCCTCGTCGATGATCAGGGTGTCGTAGGCGAGCAGGTCCGGATCGCGCTGAATCTGCGCGAGCAGGATGCCGTCCGTCATGACCTTGACGAGCGTATTCTCGGAACTCTGGTCGGTGAAGCGCACCTGGTAGCCGACGATCTCGCCCAGAGTGGTGCCGAGTTCCTC
Organism: uncultured Demequina sp.; assembly: GCF_913055775.1. Lineage (GTDB taxonomy): Bacteria > Actinomycetota > Actinomycetes > Actinomycetales > Demequinaceae > Demequina. The sequence goes on from NZ_CAJXJX010000010.1 coordinate 15,640, forward strand.
CGCAATGCGGTCCGCGACCGAGCGCGCGGCGATGCGGCGAGGCTGCGTGTGGCCGATCTGGCCTGCTCGCCCTCGCCCCAGCTCCAGGGCGATCTTGGGCAGCTGTGTGGTCTTGCCGGATCCGGTCTCGCCCGCGACGATCACGACCTGGTGGTCGCGAACGGCCTCGGCGATGCGGTCGCGGCTCGCGCTGACGGGGAGCTGCGGCGGGTACTCGATGGGCGGCACCTCGACGGCCTCGCGCGATCGGCGCGCCGCCTCCAGCTCGCGCGTGCTCACCCGGCGGTGAGGGTCGTGGCCCCTGCGCTGCCCGCCGCCCTTGCCCTGCCCATTGCCCTTGCTGCGGCGACGTCCGCGGCTGCCGCCACGCGCATCGGCGCTGCGCCTGGCGTCGTCAGGGCGGGGGGACGGTGAGCTCACGGGTGCCATTGTCCCAAGCGTCGCGGCCTCCGCGACACCACCCTCGCCCCCTTGACTGCGAACCCGGAAACCGGCGACACGCCGAGCCCGACCGCGCATCGGCCGTGGTGTCCCAGCGTGTCGCGAAAAAAGTGGTTCGCAGTTCAGGGGACCTGGGTCGTGACGTCAGTGGGCGGTCCTAGAATCGTGGCCATGCCCGGCAGTGACTTCGTCCACCTTCACGTCCACACCGAGTACTCGATGCTGGACGGTGCGGCGAGGCTGGACGACCTGTTCACGCACGCGAAGGAGCTGGGGCAGACCGCGCTCGCGACCACGGACCACGGCTACATCTTTGGTGCCTACGACTTCTGGTCCAAGGGTCAGCAGCACGGCGTGAAGCCCATCGTGGGCGTCGAGGCGTACCTGACGCCGGGCACCGCGCGCCGCGACAAGACGCGCGTGCGCTGGGGCGAGCGGGGCCAGGAGTCCGACGACGTCTCCGCGGGCGGCGCGTACACCCACATGACCATGTGGGCCGCGAACACCGCGGGCATGCACAACCTGTTCCGGATGTCGTCGTACGCGTCCCTCGAGGGGCAGTTCCACAAGCCGCGCATGGACCGCGAGCTGCTGCAGAACTACTCGCAGGGGATCATCGCGACCACCGGCTGCCCGTCGGGCGAGGTGCAGACCCGCCTGCGGCTGGGCCAATACGACGAGGCCCTCAAGGCGGCCGGCGAGTTCCAGGACATCTTCGGCGCGGAGAACTTCTACGTCGAGCTCATGGACCACGGCCTGGACCTCGAGAAGCGCGTGCGCGAGGACCTGCTGCGGCTGGCTCATCAGCTGGGCGCGCCGCTGGTCGCGACGAACGACTCTCACTACGTCAAGAAGGAGGACTCCGTCGCGCATGAGGCGCTGCTGTGCGTGCAGTCGGGGTCCAACCTCAACGAGCCCACCTATGAGCAGGGCGGCAAGCGCTTCGCGTTCAACGGCGACGGCTACTACCTGAAGTCGGCCGCAGAGATGCGCGAGCTCTGGCGCGAGCTGCCGGAGGCGTGCGACTCGACGCTCGAGATCGCGGAGAAGTGCGAGGTCGAGTTCAACACCAAGGCCGACTACATGCCGGTCTACGACGTCCCCGCGGGCGAGGACGAGACCTCGTGGTTCATCAAGGAGGTCCAGCGCGGCCTGCACGAGCGCTTTGGGGAGACCATCCCGTCGGAGGTGCAGGAGCGCGCCAACATGGAGATCGAGGTCATCACCGGGAAGGGCTACCCCGGCTACTTCCTCGTGGTCGCGGACTTCATCAAGTGGTCCAAGGAGCAGGGCATTCGCGTGGGGCCGGGACGTGGCTCCGGTGCCGGTTCGATGGCCGCGTACGCGATGAAGATCACGGACCTCGACCCGATCGTCCACCAGCTGTACTTCGAGCGCTTCCTCAACCCGGAGCGCGAGTCCAAGCCCGACTTCGACATCGACTTCGACGAGCGCCGGCGCGGCGAGGTGATCAAGTACGTCACCGACAAGTACGGCGAGGAGAAGGTCGCGATGATCGCGACCTACGGCACCATCAAGGCCAAGCAGGCCCTGAAGGACGCCGCGCGCGTGCTCGGCAAGCCCTTCGCGGTGGGCGAGCAGCTCACGAAGCTCTACCCCGAGGCCCAGCAGGGGCGCGACATGCCGCTGTCGGGGATCTTCGACCCCAAGCACGAGCGCTACAACGAGGGCGGCGACTTCCGTCAGCACCTCGAGACCGACCCCGAGGCGCAGCAGGTCATGGAGCTCGCGCAGGGGCTCGAGGGCCTGAAGCGCCAGTGGGGCGTGCACGCCGCGGGCGTCATCATGTCGAGCGACCCGCTGATCGACATCATCCCGATCATGCGCCGCGAGCAGGACGGCGCGGTCATCACGCAGTTCGACTACCCGACCTGCGAGGGTCTGGGCCTGGTCAAGATGGACTTCCTGGGGCTCAGGAACCTCACGATCCTGGACGATGCGCTCTACAACATCGAGCACAACGGCAAGGCCCCGCTGGTGCTCGAGGAGCTCGAGCTGGCGGACGAGAAGACGTTCGAGCTGCTGGGGCGCGGCGACACCCTGGGCGTGTTCCAGCTCGACGGCACGGCCATGCGCTCGCTGCTGCGGCAGATGAAGCCCGACAGCTTCGAGGACATCTCCGCGGTGCTCGCGCTGTACCGCCCGGGCCCCATGGGCATGAACTCCCACACCAACTACGCGGAGCGCAAGAACGGCCGCCAGCCCATCGCACCCATCCATCCGGAGCTCGACGAGCCGCTCCGGGAGGTCTTGGGGATCACGTACGGCCTGATCGTGTACCAGGAGCAGGTGCAGCGCATCGCGCAGATCGTCGCCGGCTACACGCTGGGAGCGGCGGACCTGCTGCGTCGCGCCATGGGCAAGAAGAAGAAGGAGATCCTCGACAAGGAGTTCGAGCCCTTCGAGGCCGGTATGAAGGCCAACGGCTACTCGGACGGCGCGGTCAAGGCGCTGTGGGACACCATGCTCCCGTTCGCCGACTACGCCTTCAACAAGGCGCACACCGCTGCCTACGGGGTGCTCTCCTTCTGGACCGCGTACCTCAAGGCGCACTATCCGACCGAGTTCATGGCGGCGCTGCTCACGTCGGTGGGCACGGACAAGGACAAGTCCGCGCTGTACCTCGCCGAGTGCCGCCGCATGGGCATCACCGTGCTGCCTCCGGATGTGAACGAGTCGATCGCGTTCTTCAGCGCCGTGGGCACCGACGTCCGGTTCGGGCTCACCGCGGTGCGCAACGTGGGCTCGAACGTGGTCGCGGAGATCGTCAAGGCCCGCGCGGAGAAGGGCGCGTTCACGTCCTTCCAGGACTTCCTCGACAAGGTGCCGGCGACGGTGTGCAACAAGCGCACCATCGACTCGCTGATCAAGGCCGGCGCGTTCGACTCGATGGGCTACTCGCGGAGGGCGCTCAACGCGATCCACGAGCAGGCGATCGATTCCGTCGTGGGCGTCAAGCGTCAAGAGGCGACCGGGCAGTTCGACCTGTTCGGCGGCGACGCGGACCTGGGCGGCGGCGTCACGGTCTCGGTGCCCGAGCTCGAGGAGTGGGACAAGAAGACCAAGCTCAACCTCGAGCGCGACATGCTGGGCCTGTACGTCTCCGACCATCCGCTGTCCGGACTCGATCATGTGATCCGCTCCGAGGCCTCGCACCAGATCCTCAACGCGACCCCCGCGAATGGCGTGCGGGAGGGCGAGCAGGTGGCGTTCGCGGGACTCGTGACGCGCGTGGACCGCCGCGTCGCCAAGTCTGGCAACGCGTACGCGATCGTGGTGCTCGAGGACCTCACGGGCGAGACCGAGATCTCGTTCTTCGGCAAGACCTACGAGACCTACGCCCGCGACCTGGCCGAGGACGCCGTGCTGACCATTCGCGTGCGCGCCCGCGAGCGCGGCGATGGCGGGCTGCAGTTCTCCGCGGTCGAGCTGCGCGTGCCGAACCTCAACGTCGTGGACACCTCGCCCGTCGCCATCACGCTGCCGGCGGCACGGGTCAACCCGCCCATGGTCGAGGAGATCAAGGGGATCCTGCGGTCTCACCCCGGCTCGGTCGAGGTGCGCATGGTCCTCACCGGCTCCGGTGATCCGGTCACGATGCGCCTGGGCGACGAGTTCCGCGTCTCGCGCTCGAGCGCGCTCTACGGCGACCTCAAGGCGGCGTTCGGCCCCAGCTGCCTCGCCGGCGCCTGACGCCCGTCCGGCACTCACCGACCCCTGGAGCGCCTCCGCGCGCCCCTTCCGGCACTCAGTGTCGCTCCGGACCGGCACAGGTCGCTCGCACAGGGGATGCGCCTGAGCCTCGCCGCCCCTAACGTGAGACGCATGACCCCCATCCATTGGCAGCGGCTGGAGAACGCGGTGATCGCCGCGGGCGTCATCGTGGCCACGGTGACGCTCGACTACGCCTGGTGGTGGCTCATCGCGCTCTTCCTGGTCTTCGACCTCAGCGCGCTCGGCTACGTGGCCAGCACCCGGGCGGGCGCGTTCTTCTACAACGCGGTCCACTCGTACTGGGCGCCGGCGATCCTCGGGACGATCGCGCTCGTGGCCGACGTCCGGTGGGCTGGCCTCGTGGCTCTCGCGTGGGCCTTCCACGTCGCGGTGGACCGCGCGATTGGCTACGGACTGAAGCACGCCGATCACTTCGGCCACACCCACTTGGGGTGGATCGGCAAGCACCGGGAGCAGCAGGTGGAGGAGGTCCCATGACCGGGTGCCCCATCGTCGCGTTCGTGCCCGCCCACGACCCGGAGCGCGCCGCGGAGTTCTACACCGAGGTGATCGGCGCGAGGCCGGTGCGCGACGACGGCTTCGCGATCGTGTGCGAGTCCGGCGGCACCATGATCCGGATCGTCGCAGCCTCGGCCTTCACGCCGCAGCCCTTCACCATCCTGGGATGGGAGGTCGCGGACATCGAGGCCGAGGTCGAGCGCCTGCGAGCCGCCGGAGTCGAGTTCGAGGACTTCGCGCTCGCGGACGAGTCCGGCATCTGGAACGCCCCGGGCGGTGATCGTGTCGCGTGGTTCCGCGATACCGAGGGCAACCTGCTGTCGCTCTCGAAGCACGCGCAGCCGGTGACGTAGGCGCCCGAGCAGACCGGGCCGAGTCCTCGAGTTGGCCCCGCTCGACGCCACTAGACTCGACAGCGTGCTGAGCCGAATCGACCTGCGTGACCGCGACCTGACCACCCGCGAGCTGCTGGGCATCGTGCCCCGAGCGGACGTGGACGTCGCGCATGCGCTGGCGATCGTGCAGCCCATCCTCGATGACGTGCGCTCCCGTGGTGCGCAGGCGCTGCGCGCGTATGGCGAGCGCTTCGACGGCGTCACCCCCGAGCACCTGCGGGTCCCCGCGGACCGCATCGAGGCGGCCGTCGCCACTCAGGACGACGCCGTGCTCGACGGCCTCCGCGAGGCGATCTCCCGCGTGCGCACCTTCCACGAGGCGACGGTCCCGCCGCCCGTCTCCGTGGACGTCGCCCCCGGAGCGACCGTGTCGCAGCGGTGGATCCCGGTAGGCCGCGTGGGCCTGTACGTTCCTGGCGGACTGGCCGTCTATCCGAGCTCGGTGGTCATGAACGTGGTCGCCGCGCAGGCAGCGGGCGTCCAGTCCATCGCCGTGGCGACGCCGCCCCAGAAGGCGTTCGGCGGCGAGCCGCACCCGACCATCCTCGCGGCGTGCGCGCTGCTGGGCGTCGACGAGGTCTACGCCGTGGGCGGCGCTCAGGCCATCGGCATGCTCGCGTACGGCGTCGACGGCCTGTGCGACCCCGTGGACGTCATCACCGGCCCGGGCAACGTCTACGTGGCCGCGGCGAAGCGCGCGGTCAACGGCGTGGTGGGCATCGACTCCGAGGCGGGCCCCACGGAGATCGCGATCATCGCGGACGACTCCGCGGACCCGGACTTCGTCGCCGCGGACCTCCTCAGCCAGGCCGAGCACGACCCCATGGCGGGCTCGGTCCTCATCACGGACAGCGAGGACCTCGCGGACGCCGTCGAGGAGGCGCTGGGCCGCCGCACCGACGCCACCAAGCACCTCGCGCGCACCAAGGAGGCACTCACGGGCCGCCAGAGCGCTGTCATCCTCACCGCGAACATCGAGCAGTCGATCCAGGTCGCGGACGCCTACGGCGCCGAGCACCTCGAGATTCACACGCGCGACGCGGCCGCCGTCGCCGAGCGGATCACCTCCGCCGGCGCGATCTTCGTAGGCCCGTACAGCCCGGTGCCGCTGGGCGACTACCTCGCGGGCTCCAACCACGTCCTGCCCACGGGCGGTACCGCGCGCTTCGCGAGCGGTCTGGGCACGCACAGCTTCCTCAAGGCGGTCTCGACCATCCACTACACAGCCGATGCGCTGGCTGAGGTGGGGGACAAGGTGGTCGCCCTGGCGAACGCGGAGGACCTCCCGGCGCACGGCGAGGCCATCCAGGCGCGCATCCAGCGCTGAGTCAAGGCCGGTCCCGCCTACCGCACCCCAAGCACGAACGGCAGCACGGCCGAGGCCCCCGCCCGCCGCAGCAGCCGCGAGGCCACCGTGAGCGTCCAGCCCGAGTCGGTGGAGTCGTCCACCAGCAGCACCGCGCGCCCGTCCAGTGAGGCCCGCACCGACTCCTCGACCTCGAGCCGGCGCGCGACCACCGCAAGGCGCTGAGCCGAGTTCAGGTCATGCCTCCCGGGCTCCTCCGCTCCGGCACGCGGCCCCACCCATCCCAGGAACGGCAGCTCCAAGTACCGCGCGAGACCGGGCGCGAGGTGGCCGAGCAACTGCGGCCGCGTCACGGACCCCACGCCCACCACGGCATCGACGGCAGGCGAACGCCCGGACCCGTTGGTCGTGCGCCACAGCTCGTCCCAGTCCTCGAGCACGCGCACTGCAGCGCCACGCAGGGGAGTGGGCGTCTCGCTGTCGACCGCGCTGCCATCGGCCGAGCGCGCCTCGAGGAGCTCGCGCAGCGACACCGACCAGCCCAAGCCATCGAGACGAGCGATCGCCCGCCCCGGCGCCGCCTGCTCTTCCGCAGGGATCCGCCCGCGTAGGTCGAGCCCCATCCGGTCGAGCCCGCTGGGCCACTGCCGCCGCGCAGTGATCTCGACCCCCACCCGGTCCAGGTCCTCCCGCGCCGCCGCCACGGCATCGGCCCCCGGCGCGGCCGGCAGCTCCACGCCGCCGCACGTGTCGCAGCGTCCGCACGCCCAGTCATCCGCGAGCTCCGGATCGTCGAGCACGTGACGCAGGAACGCCATGCGACACCCCGTGGTGGCCTCGTAGTCGAGCATGGTCTGCTGCTCGGCGGCGCGCGTGGCGGCGACCCGGGCGTAGCGCTCCGCGTCGTAGGCCCAGGGCTCGCCGGTCGCGACCCAGCCGCCCTGCACGCGCCGCACCGCGCCGTCCACGTCGAGCACCTTGAGCATCGACTCGAGGCGGCCGCGCCGCAGGTCCACGGAGGTCTCCAGTGCGGCGACGGACGTGGCCGAAGAGGGAGAGAGAGCACCCAGCGCCGCCCGCACCTGATCCTCGGGCGGGAACGCCTGCGACCCGAACCAGTCCCAGATCGCCCGATCCTCGGACCCCGGCAGCAGCACCACCAGCGCGCGATCCACGCCACGGCCCGCGCGCCCCACCTGCTGGTAGTACGCGATGGGGGAGGACGGCGCGCCCAGGTGCATGACGAACGCGAGGTCCGGCTTGTCGAACCCCATCCCCAGAGCGGACGTCGCCACGAGCGCCTTCACACGGTTCGACTTGAGATCCTGCTCGAGCTGCTCGCGCTCGGCGGTGTCCGTGCGCCCCGTGTAGGCGGCGACCTCGAGGCCCGCGGATCGCAGCTGCGACGCGACCTGCTCGGCAGCGGACACGGTGAGGCAGTACACGATCCCCGAGCCCTCGATCTCCCGCAGCGCGCTCGCGAGCCACGCGACGCGCTCGGCGGGATCGCTCAGGGCCACGACTCCCAGGTGCAGCGACTCGCGATCCAGCCCTCCGCGCAGCACCAGCACGTCCTCGTGCTCGAGGCCATCCGCGCCGGTCACGCCCAGCTGGACCGCGACGTCGTCCGTGACGCGCGTATTGGCGGTCGCCGTGGTCGCCAGCACCGGGATTCCCGCAGGCAGTTCGGCGAGCAGCGTGCGGATGCGGCGGTAGTCGGGCCTGAAATCGTGCCCCCAGTCGGAGATGCAGTGCGCCTCGTCGATCACGACCAACCCGGCATCAGCGGCCAGGCGCGGCAGCACCTCGTCGCGGAACTGCGGATTGTTGAGCCGCTCCGGCGAGCACAGCAGGACGTCGATCTCCCCGCGCGAGATCGCCGCGTGCACCTCATCCCACTCGGTCACGTTGGCGGAGTTGACGGTGGCCGCCCGGACGCCCGCCCGCGACGCCGCCGCGATCTGATCGCGCATGAGGGCCAGCAGTGGCGAGACGATCACGGTGGGCCCGGCACCGCGCGCGCGGAGCAGGGAGGTCGCCACGAAGTACACCGCGGACTTGCCCCACCCGGTGCGCTGCACCACGAGCGCCCGCGCGTGACGCGACACGAGGGCGTCGATGGCGAGCCACTGATCGTCACGCAAGCGCGCATCGTCCCTCCCCACGAGCGCGCGCAGCGCGCCCTCCGCCTCCTCGCGCAGGGAGAGGGCCGATGCGGGGGTGGCTTCCGTGCTCATGCGACCACCGTAGGGCGAGCGTCGGACATGGCCCGGCCACCGCATCGGCTGTCCGTGCCCGCCACTAGACTTCCAGCCATGACTCTGCCCCTGCGCCCGGAACTGATCGGCCTGGAGCCGTACGGCGCGCCTCAGCTGGACGTGACCGCGCGCCTCAACGTCAACGAGAACCCGTACGCGCCGCCGCCGTCCGTCGTGGATGCGATCACGCAGGCGGTCCGCAAGGCGTCGGAGAGCCTCAACCGCTACCCGGATCGCGACTTCACGGGCCTGCGGGCGGATCTCGCTCACTACCTCGAGGTCGAGAGCCGCGTGGACTTCGTCGAGGTGCGCAACATCTGGGCCGCCAACGGGTCCAACGAGGTGATGCTGCACCTGCACCAGGCCTTCGGCGGCCCGGGCAGGAAGGTGCTGAGCTTCGCGCCCACGTACTCGATGTACCCGGAGTACGCGCGCGACACGATCACCGAGTACGTGACGCTGCCGCGGCGCGAGGACTTCCACCTGGACCTGGACGCCGCGCAGGCCGCGATCCGCGAGATCCAGCCCAGCCTCGTGATCGTCGCGAGCCCCAACAACCCCACCGGTACGGCACTGAGTTTGGACGAGGTGCGCGCGCTGCTCGCCGCCGCGGATGACGTCGACGGCGGCTGCGTGGTCGTGATCGACGAGGCCTACGCGGAGTTCCGCCGCGCGGGCGTGCCCAGCGCCGCCACGATCATCCCGGAGCACCCGAACCTCGCGGTGAGTCGCACCATGTCGAAGGCCTTCGCACTCGCGGGCGGGCGGCTGGGCTACCTGGTCGCGCACGAGCCGCTCATCGACGCGCTGCGTGTGGTGCGCCTGCCGTACCACCTGAGCGACGTGACGCAGGCGGTCGCGCGCGCTGCGCTGGCGCACCACCGGGAGCTGCAGGCGCAGGTGGATGAGATCCGCGCCGAGCGAGACGACACCGTCGCGTGGCTGCGCGAGCAGGGCTACACGGTCGCGGACACGGACGCCAACTTCGCGCTGTTCGGTCCGTTCGAGGACCGTGAGAGAGTGTTCGAGGGGCTGCTGTCGCACGGTGTGCTGATCCGTGTCACGGGTCCCGAGGGTTGGCTGCGGGTGTCGATCGGCACGCCGCAGGAGATGGCGCTGTTCCGCAGCGCGCTAGTGGAGGTCACGGCATGAGCGAGGCAGGGGCCCGCACCGGCCGCATCGAGCGGGAGACGAGCGAGTCGAAGGTGCTGGTCGAGCTCGACCTCGACGGCACCGGTGCCACGGAGATCAGCACGGGCGTGCCGTTCTACGACCACATGCTCACCGCCCTGGGCAAGCACTCGCTCATGAACCTCACCGTGCAGGCCACCGGCGACGTGCACATCGACAGCCACCACACGGTCGAGGACGTCGCGATCTGCATCGGCGAGGCTCTCAAGCAGGCGCTGGGCGACAAGGCCGGCATCTCCCGCTTTGGCGACGCGATGGTGCCGCTCGACGAGGCCCTCGCGCAGTGCGTCGTGGACGTCTCCGGGCGCCCCTACTTCGTGCACGTCGGCGAGCCGGTGGGTCAGGCGACGCACCTGATCGGCGGCAACTTCGCGGGCTCGCTCACGGGCCATGCGCTCGAGTCGATCGCGCACCACGCGGGCATCTGCGTGCACATGCGCGTGCTCGCGGGCCGCGACCCGCACCACATCGTGGAGGCGCAGTTCAAGGCGCTGGCGCGCGCCCTGCGGTCGGCGGTGGCGGCCGATGCGCGGGTTACCGGGATTCCGTCCACGAAGGGCGCGCTGTGACGCAGGAGAGCAACGACGGGGACTTCGAGGTCCCCGATGACCTGTCCTCGCTCGCCGACGCGAAGCCGATGGGGGAGTCCGGCCCGCACATCGAGAACGACACCGTCGCGCTGTTCACGCCCATTCAGAACGGCCGGGTGCTCGCCGCGGTGTGCGCGCTCAACAGCGTGCACGGGCAGGCGCTCGAGACCTCCGCGGGAGCGTTCGTGGTGGTGGACGACACCTCTGCGGGGGCGGTGGACGCCGCAGCGCAGGCTGTCAGCGGCTTCGTGAAGACGCAGCCCATCCTCGCGATGGAGCGCCGGGCGGGGCAGATCACGATCCACCGGTGGATGGCCGGCACGAAGGGCGACACGCTGCCGCCGGGGCTCGCCCTCGACCAGGCGCCTGGCGTCATCACGACCCTCATGGCCGGCACCCAGACCATCGACGAGCTCGCCGCGACCCACCCCGGGAAGGTCTTCGACGCCCGCATGAGCCGCATGGCCGCGTTCAAGGAGCTGCGCAAGGCCTCGAAGGAGGCCAAGAAGCAGTACAAGGCGATGGAGAAGAACAAGCGCGACTCGGATCCGGACCCCAGCGGTTCTGAGGGCTGAGCCCCTCGCCGGGTGCGGCGAGTGCGCCACCCGACCCCCGCATCGGCCCTCCTCGCGCCGCCTCTAGACTGTCTGCGTGACTTTCCCCCTCGTCTGCGTCCTCGATTACGGCTTCGGCAACGTCCGCTCCGCGGTGCGCGCCGCCGAGCATGTGGGCGCGCGCGTGGTGCTCACCGACGACCGCACCATCGCGGAGAACTGCGACGGGCTGATCGTGCCCGGCGTGGGCGCGTTCGAGGCCGTGATGACCGGACTCAAGGGCGTGCGCGGCGAGCAGATCATCGGGCGCCGGCTGTCCGGCGGGCGTCCTGTGCTGGGCATCTGCGTGGGCATGCAGGTGATGTTCGAGCGCGGCGTCGAGCACGGCGTCGAGTCCGAGGGTCTGGACCAGTGGCCCGGCACCGTCGAGAAGCTGCAGGCGCCCGTGGTGCCCAACATGGGCTGGGCGCCGGTGGATGTGCCTGAGGGATCGACGCTGTTCGACGGGATCGAGGACGAGCGCTTCTACTTTGTGCACTCGTACGGCGCGCGCGAGTTCCCCCTCGGCACCACGGAGGACACCGGTCGCTTCCGCGCGCCGCTCGTGACGTGGTCCGAGGCCGGTTCGGAGGGCAGTGCGGACCGGTTCGTGGCCGCGGTCGAGAACGGGCCGCTGGCCGCGACTCAGTTCCACCCGGAGAAGTCCGGCGAGGCGGGGCTGCAGCTGCTGCGCAATTGGGTCGCGACCCTGTAGCACGCCCGACTTCAGGGTCTCGATACCCCCATCACCGCGTGCTCGACTCGGTTCGAGGCAACTCAGGACTTGCTTCTGCGCGATGCGTGCCGCACGAGGCACGTGAGGGTCATTGCGGCCGGCCAGTCCCGCCTTGCGGGACGGCTCCTCGCACCGGGTGACGCTGGCTCGGCCCACGATGCACCGTGAACCTGAGTTGCCTCGTGACACCGGGTTGGGCCGGAGGCGTAGACCTCAGTTGCCTAGGAGAGCAGGCAGGGGGTGCGGCGGCGGAGCTAGTCGCAGCAGTCGGCGGGTGAGCCCAGATCGACGCGGTGGCGGTCGGTGGCGCATGAGTCGCAGCACGGCTCCTCGGCCTGAACCTTCCCGCTCAGGAGGGCGCCGGACGTTGCGCAGCACGCGTCGCCCTTCCACGCCTCGCGGCCCTCGCGCACGGCGAAGCCCGCAATGACCAGCGCAGCGAGCGGATCTGCCCACCACCATCCGAGCGTCGAGTTCAGCACGAGCCCCACCAGCAGCGCCGCGGACAGGTAGGAGCAGATGATCAGCTGGCGCGAGTCCGCGACGGCGGTGGCGGATCCCAGCTCGCGGCCCGTCCGGCGCTCGAACCACGCCGCCGTGGGCATGACCGCGAGCGACACCGCCGCGAGGACGATGCCCACGGTGGAGTGCTCGGGCGCCGCCGCGCTCAGCAGCACGCGAACCGCGTCGACGGTGACGATCAGCGCGAGCGCGAAGAACGCGCCGGCGATCAGCCGCATGGTGAGGTGCTCCCGCTGGCGGGGGTCCGGCGCGGCGAACTGCCACGCCACGAATGCGGCGGAGGCGACCTCGACTACGGAGTCGAGCCCGAATCCGATCAGCGCGCTCGAGGATGCCAGGGCGCCCGCGGACAGCGCGATGATCGCCTCGATCACGTTGTAGGCGATGGTCGCGGTGACGATGATGCGGACGCGGCGACGCAGGACCGCGGTGCGAGCCGCAGTGAGGACGGGAACAGTGGCGGCCATCAGCAGGTGCACTCCGGTCCGTCGCAGCACGTGGGGTCCAGCGTCACGGTCATGGCGAGAATGGCCTCGAGTGCGGTCGCAAGCGAGGCGTCGGCCAAGGAGTAGTGCGCGTGGCGCCCGCGGCGCTCGGCGACGACGAGACCGCAGTCGCGCAGGCACGCGAGGTGGTTCGACATCGACTGGCGACTGACGTCGAGCTCGTCGGCGAGGTCCGCGGGGCAGTGGCTGCCGTGGCGCAGCGCGAGCACGATCGCGGCGCGCGTGGGGTCCGACAGTGCGTGTGCGACGTGCGCGACCGCGCGGGTGTGCGAGGGCTCGGCGCACCGGATGTGGTCCGTGGCGTCCGCGGTGATGGTGCTCATGCCGTTCAGATTAGTACACGAAACGATGAACTATCGACCTGGGCGCAGTGCCGCGAACGCCCCAACACAGCGGTAGCCTGGGAGCCGCACAGGCGCCGCGCCGGGAGACCTCACCCGCGCATCGGCCCTCCCCACACGAAAGCGAGACCATGACCGCCACCCGCCGCCTCGAGCTCCTCCCCGCCGTCGACGTCGCCGACGGCCAGGCCGTCCGCCTCACGCAGGGCGAGGCTGGCACCGAGACCGGCTACGGCGATCCCCTCGCGGCCGCGCAGGACTGGGTGAACGGCGGCGCGGAGTGGATCCACCTGGTGGACCTGGACGCGGCCTTCGGGCGCGGTTCCAACGCGGCGCTGCTCGAGCGCGTGGTGAAGTCCGTGGACATCAAGGTGGAGATGAGCGGCGGCATCCGCGACGACGAGTCGCTCGAGGCCGCGCTCGCGACCGGGTGCGCGCGCGTGAACATCGGCACCGCCGCGCTCGAGAACCCCGAGTGGACCGCTGCCGCGATCGCCAAGCACGGCGACCGTGTGGCCGTGGGCCTCGACGTGCGCGGCACCACGCTCGCCGCCCGCGGCTGGACCCAGGATGGCGGCGACCTGTGGGACGTGCTCGCGCGCCTGGACCGCGAGGGCTGCGCCCGCTACGTGGTCACGGACGTCAAGAAGGACGGCATGCTGTCCGGCCCTAACACGGGCCTGCTCATGGACGTGTGCGAGGCGACGGACGCGCCGGTCGTGGCGTCCGGTGGTGTGTCGAGCCTCGAGGACATCGCCGCGATCCGCGCCATCACCGACTTCGGCGTCGAGGGCGCGATCGTGGGCAAGGCGCTCTACAACGGCAACTTCACGCTGCCGCAGGCGCTCGACGTCGCCGGCCGCCCCTAGTCGAAGCCTCTGCTACCTGAGCGAAGTGGGCCCTTTTCGCTCGCCTAGGCGCTTAGACGAGCGAATCGGGCCCACTTCGCTCGGGAAACTGACGGTGACGGCGCGCCGACGGGCCGATGCGCGGGCCCGCCGACGCGCCGCGTGGCGCGCCGCCCCGGGGGGAGGCGGCGCGCCACCGGGCGTCCACGCCTCAGTCGGCGACGGTGCAGGCACCGCCGTTCAGCGTGAACGCCTCGATGGGCAGGGCGCCCGCGTCACTGTGCCCGATGAACCCGAACGTCACTGACTGTCCGGGCCGGATGACGGAGTTCCAGATGCGGTTGCTGACCGTCACGTCCGCACCGGTTAGGCTCTCGCGTCCGCTCCACAACTGCCAGATCTCTTCGTCGCCGGCGAACGACCACTCCAGCTCCCAGCCGCGCACCGTCTCATCCCCGGTGTTGGTGATCCACACCTGGGAGATGAACGCGCCGCGCCACTGACCGTGGACGGTGTAGTCGATCGCGCACACCGGCGGGTTGACGAGCGTGAGCCCGTCAAGCGCGGCGAGCACCTCTGCCGTCACCGCGTCGACGGTCTCCTGCGTCGACGCCGATCCGGCGAGCACGATTCCGGCCCTCTCGACCGCCAGGTCGAGAGCTGCGAGGGAGTCGTCGGTGTACAGGGGCCGGTCGACGGCGCCCGCATCGGCCACGGCGGCCTCGAGGGCAGACATGTCCGCGACCGTCTCCTCGACGCTCACCAGCGAGAAGGCGTCGACGAAGCCCCAGTCGCCATCATCCGGCGTTCCGCGCGCTCCGACCACCACCTGCGCACCCTCGGGCACCTCGAGGACGAGGGACTGCTCGTCCCACGTCTGCCAGCCCGTCAGCGTGAGCGGGACCGTGGTCTCGACCCCGTCGATGCTGGCCACCAGCGAGACCGGAGCGGGATCGCCCACGTCGCTGCCGCCCATCGCCGCACCCGTGAGCAGGTACGAGCCTGCGGGCAGGTCGACCTCCTGGAGCGCGGTGAAGGTGTAGGGCTGTGCCTGCACGTAGAAGCCGAGCGTGAAGTCACCCTCGTCACCGTCGGACCCCGCCGGTCCCCGGACCCAGTAACTGCCGTCATCTCCTGGCCACGGGTCGGCCACGAGTGACCAGGGGGCCACATCGGACACCCCGTTCTCGAAGCCGGGGTTGGCGATCCAGTTGCGCTCGACGACCGTGATGGTGGCCACGGCCGGCCAGCCGGACGCGGTCACACCGGCGACCTCGTACACGCCGGGACCCGCGACGAGGTCGAGCACATCGCTCCACGTCACGGACTCGGTCGTGGTCGAGTCGTCGTACGCGACCAGGGTCACCTCGGAGGGCAGCGCGATCGGGTCGCCATCCACGACGGTGAGCTCGACGGGCTGGACGGTGGGATCGGGGATGGTCCCGTCTCCCTCCTCGAGGCCGTCGATCGCCGCGCGCAGCGCGTCCGTCGCGGCATCCACCGCGGCCTGGCTCGGCGCGGATGCGCCGAGGATGAACGACGCGCGCGCCATGGCCCGGTCGAAGGCCAGCAGCGACACGGCCGTCCAGCCATCTCGACTGACGCTCTCGCCCTCGGCGTGCACGGCCTCGAGCGCAGCTGTGTCGGCGTCGATCACCGGGACCACCTCGATGAGCTCGAACTCATCGATGGTGCCCCAGGCCTCGCTGGTGAGCTCAAACGTCGCGGAGACCGTGACGGTCTGGCCCTCGGCGACCGTCACGACCGGGGTCCGCGGCTGCTGCCAGCCCTCGTAGCCCGTGAGCACGAACGGCGCCGATGCGCTCGAGATGCCCGAGGACAGCGTGATCGCCGTGGACTCACCGTCGACAGCCGCGCGACCCTGGGCCCACGCGGACAGGCGGTAGTCGCCCGCGGGCACGCCGGTGATCGCCTGCGAGATCGTGAACGAGAACTCGTCCCCGGCGAGGTACCAGTGCGTGGACCGCGATCCCTCGCGCGGGTCGTCAGGAGCACTGATGGTGTAGCCGGTCCCCGTTCCGGTCCACGGCGAGACGCCGTCCTCGAAGCCCGGGTTCACCACCCAGTTCTGTCCATCGGTATCCGAGTCGAGGACGGTCACGACCGCCTCGGCATCGAGTCCCTCGGACGTGGTGCCCGCGACCTCGTAGGTGCCAGCGCCCTGGATCCATGCGGGCTGGGCCGCCCACGTGACGGTCTGCGTCTCGGTGGTGCCGTCGGTATAGGACACCGCGACATCGGTCGGCAGCGCCCAGGTCTCGCCGTCGACCACGGTGATGGAGGGCGACTCGACGGCATCGACGTCACGCGGACCGATGGTGCCGTAGCGAACGTAGTCCCATACGCGCAGCGACTCGAGAGGGTAACCGTCGTGGTCGAACATCGCCTGGTTGTCCCAGCCGGAGCCACCGTAGTTGGCCGCCGCATCGGCGCTGTAGTCGGACGCGTGCGAGGACGCCCAGCCAGAGCCGAACTCCTCCCACAGCAGCTGGTTGCTCGCCAGCTCCTCGGGCGGGCCTACGGGCAGCCAGGCCGGCTCCCAGTAGAAGACTCCCAGCCCTGCCTCGCCCACGTTCGCGACCGCCTCGATGACGTCGCGGACCGCCAGCGCCTGCCCCTGAACAGACGTCGAGTACTGGTCGTATGCGGTGCGGATGTTGTTGGGGTAGCCGTCGCCGTCCTCGAGCGTGTACGCCCACGAGGTCTCCGCGACGATGACCTCCTTGCCGTAGTCCGCGGCGACGCCCGCGAGCTGGCTCGTGAGGTTCTCGAGCGTGCCATGCCAGTACGCGTAGTACGAGGATGCGAAGACGTCGTAGTCGATGGGCTGCACGCCATCGGTCGCCGGGTCGGTGTCGTAGGTCGCGAGCTGCTCCGCGAGCCAGCCAAAGTTCTGGCGCTCGGGATTGGTGAAGTGGATCGCGATCTTCACGTCCTCACCCAGAGCGTCGCGCACCCCGCGCGATGCCGCGTCGAACAGCACGCCGGAGTCAGGCCACGACGTCTCTGCGAGCAGCAGGCCGGAGTTCTCGTTGCCGATCTGCACCATGCCGATGTCGACGCCCGCATCCGCCATCCCGGTCAGCGTGGCGACGGTGTAGTCGTACATCGCCTCGGCACGCTCCTCGAGCGTGAGGCCCTCCCATGCCTTGGGGAGCGGCTGCTGACCGGGGTGGGCCCAGAAGTCCGAGTAGTGGAAGTCGACGAAGACCCGCATGCCTGCGGCGGTGGACCTCAGGCCGATCTCCGTCGCGCGCTCGGCGTCGACGGTGCCGCCGCCGTAGCCGTTGCCGTCCGCGTCGTAGGGGTCGTTCCAGACGCGGATGCGCGACCAGTTCACGCCCGCCTCGGCCATCACGTCGAACACGTCGGCCTCGTTGCCGTCGAAGTCCCGGAAGGTGACGCCGGACTCCTCGAGCGACAGGATTGAAGACGCGTCAACGCCGTTCATGAAGTCGTCCGCAAGCCCCTCCACCTGCGGAACGGTGATGCCGGCTTCGACCGGCTCGTCGGCTGCCACGGCGGCGGAGCTCAGGCCCGCCACCCCCAGCGCACCGATGGCTGTCACGGCTGTGACCGCTCCCAGACTGCTTCGCATTCTCATGCGATCCTCCTTGTTGATCACCATCGATCTCCCCCACGCCGCCGGATGCGGCGCACGGTCCTGCTACGCGTCGCTCAAAATCAGAGCGACGTCGTCCACAAAGCCCCAGTCCTCCGCGCCCATCGATCCCACGATGCTCACGGTCGCCTGACCATCCGACCCGACCACCGCATCGGCGATCTCGCCGGTGAACCAGGCCTGCCAGCCGTTGAGCTCGAGGGGCGCAGTCCACTCACCCTCGGAGGTCGCGACCACCAGGGTGAGCTCGTAGCCGTCCGCTCCCGCATCCTCGCCGTGCACGGCGACGCGCGCGGCGTAGTCGCCGGCGTCGAGCCCCTCGACGGACTGCTCGATCGTGAAGCCGTAGTCCGCATCGGACCAGAAGTTGAGCACCCGCTCGCCCATCGCCGCCTGCGGGTTGTCGTCGACGACGGCGAAGGTCGCGGCATCGGAGTCGAGCACCCACATCGACAGGTCCTCCTCCTCGAACGAGCCGTTGAGGAGGTCGTTCAGCGGGCGCACGGTCACGAAGGCGAGCACGGCGTCCCCGTCGGCGGTCTCGCCGGGGACCTCGAACGTCCCGAGCTCGCCTTCCGGGATCCCCGACGTGTCCCACGTGACATCCACGTCAGTCTCGGAACCGTCGTTGTAGCGCACCGCGACCTGCGCGGGCATCTCGAGCGCCGCACCGGCCTGGGCGTCGACCTGAGGCGACGCGATCTCCATCACGGCGAGCGGGGCGCTCGCGCCCGTCCGCACATAGGTGAACACCCGCAGCGAGTCGAGCGGCGTGCCGTCGCCGGCGAACAGCGCCTGGTTGTCCCATCCGGAGCCGCCCCAGTACTGACCGGCGTCCTCGGGGTCGTAGGCGCCGGCGAAGCTGGTCGCCCAGCCCGATCCGTCGCGCTCCCACAGCGCCTCGTTGGCGGCGGCGTCTTCCGGCGGGCCCACCGGAAGCCAGGCGGGCTCCCAGTAGTAGACGCCCATGCCCGCGCCGTCAGGCACATCGGCGACGGCCTGAACCACGTCGCGGAACGCCAGCGCCTGGCCCTGCGGGCTCACCGGGTAGGCCGTGGCCTCGGCGGGCTCGCCGATCACGTTCGCCGAACCATCCAGGTCGTCCAGCGTGGAGGCCCACGAGGTCTCGGCGACCATGACCTGCTTGCCGTAGGTGGTCGCGATGCCGCCGAGAACCGATGTGAGGTTCTCGAGACTGCCGTGCCAGAACGGGT
>NZ_CAJXJX010000011.1 GCF_913055775.1 uncultured Demequina sp.
CTCGATGAACTCCTGGGGGAGGAGGAGCCCGCGATTCGGGTGCTGCCAGCGCACCAGCGCCTCGTACGCGACGGCCTCGTTCGTGTCGAGGCGAACGATCGGCTGGTAGTGCACCACCAGCTCGCCCTCGCGGATCGCGGTGCGCAGCTCCGTCTCAATCGACAGCCGCACCATCGCGTTGTCCTGCAGACCGGGACGGAAGACCTCCGCGCGGTTGCGGCCGGAGCTCTTGGCGTGCGACATCGCGAGGTCCGCGTTGCGGACAAGCGTCTCCGCGGTGATCGCGGGCTCTGCCAGGGCCAGGCCGATCGAGACGGTGGGGCTCATGCGGTGACCCTCGACCGTGATGGGGGCCTGAATCGCCGCCGAGACGACGGCGAGCATGCCCTCGGCGGCGGTCTTGCCGACGATGCCGTCGAGCACGACCACGAACTCGTCGCCGCCCAGGCGCGACACGGTGTCAACGGGCCGCACCGACTCCTGGATGCGGCGCGCGAGCTCGACCAGCATGCGGTCGCCGGCGTGGTGACCCAGGGAGTCGTTGACGAGCTTGAAGTGGTCGATGTCGATGAACAGGCACGCGACAGTGGCGTCCGCGTCCGCGTGCGTGCGCAGTGCGGCCGCCGTGCGCTCGAGCAGCAGCGAGCGGTTGGGAAGTCCCGTCAGGTGGTCGAACTGGGCGCGGCGCTCCAGCAGGTCCTTGGCGCGCCGCACCTCGCTGACATCCTCCATCTGCAGGAGGTAGTGGGCGTCGGCTCCTGGGTCGCCCAGCCGGGTGACCGTCGAGCGGGTCCACACCGTGTCGCCGGAGCTGTGCAGCGCACGCGCCTGCAGCTGGAAGTAGTTGAGCTCTCCCGAGGCGAGCTGCTCGCGGAGTTCGGCGTCGCGCGCCGTGTCGTCGGGGTGCACGAGCGCCTCGGCCGGGGTCCCCGCGAGGTCGCCGATGTCGCGACCAAGGATGGTCGCGAGCGAGGCGTTCGCCTCGGTGATGCGTCCCAGCGGATCGACCATCGCCATGCCGATGGGCGAGCTCCGGAACGCCTGCCAGAAGAGCTCATCCTCGTGCTTCACGCGCCATGCCTCCCTTGGGCCGTCGCCGCGGCGGGCCATCTCCGCCGTCACCAGGGTTTATCGGCAGGTTTGCAGGACTCATGAGGCGAGGCAGGATCCCGCACGAGGACGGATCCGGACGCGGGATGATGGAGTCTGCCCTGCCACTCCCGACCCGAGGGATCCCCGCACCGTGACTTCCGACCCCCGCATCGAGCCTGCCGCGACGGCGCCGGAGCTGATCCGCAACTTCTGCATCATCGCGCACATCGACCACGGCAAGTCGACCCTTGCCGACCGCATGCTCGGCATCACGGGGGTGCTCGAGGCGCGTCTCCAGAAGGCGCAGTACCTCGACCGCATGGACATCGAGCGCGAGCGTGGGATCACCATCAAGTCGCAGGCGGTCCGGATGCCCTGGGAGGTCGAGGGCACGCCTCACGCCCTCAACATGATCGACACCCCCGGGCACGTCGACTTCACCTACGAGGTCTCGCGCTCGCTCGCCGCGTGCGAGGGCGCGATCCTGCTGGTCGACGCCGCGCAGGGCATCGAGGCCCAGACGCTCGCGAACCTCTATCTCGCGATGGAGAACGACCTCGTCATCATCCCGGTGCTCAACAAGATCGACCTGCCCTCGGCTGACCCCGAGCGCTACGCCGCGGAACTCGCACAGCTGATCGGCTGCGAGCCCGAGGACGTGCTGCGCGTCTCGGGCAAGACCGGCGAAGGCGTCGAGGAGCTGCTGGACCGCGTGGTGCGCGACATTCCGGCGCCGGTGGGCGACCCGAAGGCGCCGACCCGGGCGATGATCTTCGACTCGGTCTACGACACGTACCGGGGAGTGGTGACCTACGTGCGCGTGGTGGACGGCTCCCTGAAGCCGCGCGAGCGCATCGCGATGATGTCGACGCTTGCCACGCACGACCTGCTCGAGATCGGCGTCATCAGCCCGGAGCCCAAGCCCACCAAGGGCCTGGGCGTGGGCGAGGTGGGCTACCTCATCACGGGCGTGAAGGACGTTCGCCTGTCCAAGGTGGGCGACACGGTGACGCAGGCCAACAACCGCGCGAAGGAGTCGCTGGGCGGCTACCGCGACCCCAAGCCCATGGTCTACTCCGGGCTGTTCCCGCTGGACGGCTCCGACTTCCCCATCCTTCGAGACGCGCTCGACAAGCTGCAGCTCAACGACGCCTCGCTGGTCTACGAGCCCGAGAGCTCGGTGGCGCTCGGCTTCGGCTTCCGCTGCGGCTACCTGGGGCTGCTGCACCTCGAGATCGTGCGCGACCGCCTAGAGCGGGAGTTCGGCATCGACCTCATCTCGACCGCGCCGAACGTGGTCTACGAGGTCGAGATGGAGGACGGCAAGGTCCACACGGTCACCAATCCGTCGGAGTTCCCTGGCGGCAAGATCGCTGAGGTGCGCGAGCCGGTCGTCAAGGCGTCGATCCTGGTCCCGAGCGAGTTCATCGGCACCGTCATGGAGCTGTGCCAGGAGCGCCGCGGGCAGATGGGCACCATGAACTACCTGTCCGAGACCCGCGTCGAGATGCACTACACGCTGCCGCTCGCGGAGGTCGTCTTCGACTTCTTCGACCAGCTCAAGTCCCGCACGCGCGGCTACGGCTCGCTGGACTACGAGCCCGCCGGCGATCAGGCCGCGGACCTCGTCAAGGTGGACATCCTGCTCCAGGGCGAGCAGGTCGACGCCTTCAGCGCCGTGGTGCACAAGGACAAGGCCTACGCGTACGGCCTGTCGATGGTGGGCAAGCTCAAGGACCTCATCGACCGCCAGCAGTTCGAGGTGCCCGTCCAAGCGGCGATCGGCTCGCGGATCATCGCGCGCGAGACCATCCGCGCGATTCGCAAGGACGTGCTCGCCAAGTGCTACGGCGGCGACATCTCGCGCAAGCGCAAGCTGCTCGAGAAGCAGAAGGCGGGAAAGAAGCGCATGAAGAACATCGGCTCGGTCGAGGTGCCGCCGGAGGCCTTCATCGCCGCGCTCAGCACGTCCGACGACGGCTCGGACAAGGGCAAGAAGAAGTAGCAGTGGCCGCGGTCGCGACCACGGCGACGCCGATGCGCGACTTCGGCGTCTACATTCACGTCCCGTTCTGCGCGGTCAGGTGCGGCTACTGCGATTTCAACACGTACGCCCCGGGAGATACCGGGTTCGGGTCGCGTGACGACTACGTCGCCGCCGCGCTCGGGGAGATGGCCCAGGCGCGCGACGCCATGGCGGGCGACGAGCGCCCTGCTCGCACCGTCTTCATCGGCGGCGGCACGCCCACCATGCTGGACGCGCGCGCACTGAGCGCCCTGCTCGACGGGGTTCGCGAGACGTGGGGCCTCGCGCCCGATGCCGAGGTGACGACGGAAGCCAACCCCGACTCGGTGACGCCCGAGTCCTTGGCCGCCCTCGCATCGGCCGGCTTCACTCGCGTGAGCCTGGGCATGCAGTCCGCGCTGCCGCATGTGCTCGCCACCCTCGAGCGCACGCACCGGCCCGAGAACATGGGCCGCGCGGTCGCTGCCGCTCGTGCTGCGGGTCTGTCCGTGAGCCTCGACCTCATCTACGGCACCCCGGGAGAGAGCCTCGCCGACTGGGAAGCCAGCCTCGACGCCGCGATCGCGCTCGAGCCCGACCACATCAGCGCCTACGCCCTGGTCATCGAGCCCGGCACCCGCATGGGTGCTCAGCTGCGCCGCGGGGAGATCGAGGCAGTGGACCTGGACACGCAGGCCGACATGTACGAGCGGGCCGATGCGCGGCTGGCGGAGGCGGGATATGCCTGGTACGAGGTGTCGAACTGGGCGAGGGAGCCGGGGCAGGAGTGCCGCCACAACATCGCCTACTGGACCAGCCAGGACTGGTGGGGCGTCGGGCCGGGAGCGCACAGCTACCTGGGCCCGCGCATCGGCCCTGATGGAAGCGAGGCGGCCGCCGAGCGGTGGTGGAACGTCAAGCTGCCCCGCGCCTACGCGCAGCGTGTGGCGGCGGGCGAGAGCCCCGCGGCCGAGCGCGAGCCGCTCAGCGAGGCCGACCTCGCGCTGGAGGCGGTGATGCTGCGGCTGCGCCTCGCGGAGGGGATGCCGGTGGCGGCCCTGCCTGAGCCGCGACCGCGAGAGGCGGCCGCCCTGGTCGCCGACGGGATCCTGGACGGCCGCGAACTGATCGGCGGCCGGCTGCGGCTCACGCTGCGCGGGCGCCTGATGGCCGATGCCGCGGTGCGGGCCCTCACGTGAGCCCGCACCGCCCGGCCGTCACTTGATGAACGGGATGGTGAATCCGATCCGGTAGTACTGTCCCGAGCTGGCCTTGACCGCGGCCACGATCGAGATCACGAGCGCGTAGATGCCGTACGCGAGCCACAGCGGACCCGTCAGCAGGAAGCCGAAGCCGACGGTGATGAAGCCAATGACGACGGCCGCGACGGAGACGACCAGCAGGGTGAGCTGCAGGTTGAGGTTCTGCTTGCCGTGGAAGTCGACCAGGGCGCTGCGCTCGCGGAAGATCATCCAGATGACCAGCGGGACCACGAAACCCAGGAAGCCGCCGCTGAGGACCACGGCGGCGAGCGCGAGGACGTGGATCAGCATCGACCACGTGCGCGCCTCGGCCTCGAGCATCGGCCGCGGCGCGTACGGGGTCGCGCCGGTCGGAACCGGGCCGGCGGATGCGGAGCCGGCAGGCGGGACGGGCGCCGCAGGGGCGCCGGAGTGAGTGGTGTCGTTCATGACCTCAGGGTCTCAGACAGCATCGGGGCCCGTCATCGGCCTGGCGGCTGATGACGGGCCCTGATGGATGTCGGGGAGGACCCTCAGGGGGTCACTTCACAAGCGAGAGATTGAACGGGTACTTGTACGTCTCGCCACGGTTGACGGCCATCGCGCCCTGGATGCCGAAGATCACGGCGACCACGAACGCGGCCAGCTGGACCAGGCCGCCGATGAGGATGATCCACAGGATCGCCCCCACGATGTACGCGATCGAGATCATGATGCCGAAGTTCAGGATGTCCTTGCCCTCGGTGTCGATCCGCGCGCTGCGGTCCTTCGCGATCAGCCAGATGATCAGCGGCGCGAGGAAGCCCGTGATGATCATGCCGATGTGCGAGATGAGGAGGTAGGTCTTCTCATCCTGCTCGGACATAGGCTGTCCGCCCGACGGAGGTCCGCCTGCGGGCTGGCCGCCCGGGGGCTGTTCCGGCGGCGGCGGGGGCGGGGGAGGAGGCGTGCTGTTGTCAGTCATGCTGTTCTCACCACTTTGATGTCGTAGGGATACGTCGCCGGCAGTCCCCGGCGCACGGCGCGGAAGGCCTGCACGCACAGGACGGCCGCGACGGCGAGAACAGCCAACTGTGCCAATGTACCGACAAACGCGACGAGTGGCACGAACAATCTCACCGCCGTACCCAGGGCGAACACCACCAGGACGAGCATTCCGAAGTTCGTGGCGGCAGCCGCCTGGCTCGCGGCCCAGGGGTCATCGCGGCGGCGCGCGAGCCAGACCCCGAGGGGAACCAGCGGCCCGACGATCGCGCCCAGGTGCGCGAGGCCCGCCATCGCCGTGTCGTGCTCGTGATACGTGCTGTCGGTCATCCTCGCGCCTCCGAGGGCCACGCTACCTGTCCGACGTCCGCGATACGATTAGCACTCACGCTTACCGAGTGCCAGGAGGAGGGGAGCCGTGAGCGAGGACCGTCGCAGCGCCGTCCTCCGCGCCATCGTGGAGGGCTACGTCGCAACCTCGGAACCGGTGGGGTCGAAGGCACTCGCCGAGTCCTCCGCGCTCGGGGTGTCGCCCGCGACCATCCGCAACGACATGGCCTCGCTGGAGGAGGAGGGGCTGATCGCCCAGCCCCACACCAGCGCGGGACGGGTCCCCACGGACGCGGGCTACCGCTTCTTCGTCGACCACCTGGCGGCTGCGGCACTTCAGGATCCGCACCGCCGCGCCATCCAGACCTTCCTGTCCGACGCTGTCGACCTCAACGACGTCGTCGAACGGTCGGTGCGCCTGCTGAGCCAGCTCACGCGCCAGGTGGCCGTGGTCCAGTACCCGAGCGTGCGCGAGTCGGCGGTGCGGCGCGTGGAGCTGGTGCGCATCGGCACTGAGCACGCGCTCGTCGTGGTCGTCTCGGCCGATGCGCGGGTCGAGCAGTCGACGGTGGCACTGGGCGCCGCCGTGCCGGACGAGGAGTTCGAGCGCGCCGCACGCGAGCTCAACGAGGCGGCGGTGGGGCTGACGCCCGCACCGCTGCAGACCTCGCTGGACGCGTGGGCCGGACGGCACGGCCAGGTGGCGTGGGCCGCTCCGGTTGCCGACGCCGTGGTCGCCGCCGCTCGCGGGGGCACCGTGGAGAAGGTCGTCTTCGCGGGGGCCGCCAACCTCGCACGCGCGGGCGCGGACTTCGAGTCGGATGCGATCGGCTCGGTGCTGGACGCCCTCGAGGAACAAGTGGTGCTGCTGCGACTGTTGCACGAGATGACGCACGAGAGCCCTGACGTGTCCGTGCGCATCGGCGCAGAGATGAACAACGAGGCGCTCGCGCGCACCAGCATCATCGCGGCGGGCTACGGCCCGGGCGGCGACGCCACGTCGCTGCTCGGCGCACTGGGTCCGACCCGCATGGACTACCCAGGGACGATGGCGGCAGTCCGCGCCGTCGCCCGCTACCTGTCGAGAGTCGTGGAGAACGAGTGAACGATTACTACGCCACCCTGGGAGTCTCCAGGGACGCCAGCGAGGCCGAGATCAAGAAGGCCTACCGCAAGCTCGCGCGCGAGCTGCACCCCGACGTCGCCGGACCCGAGGCGGGCGACCGCTTCAAGGACGTCGCCGCGGCCTACGAGGTGCTCGGCAACGCGGACAAGCGCGCCCAGTACGACCGCGGCGTGGACCCCCGTGGGAGTCGCGGCGGTGCTCAGGGAGGTCCTCAGGGCTTCGGATTCGAGGACATCTTCGAGCAGTTCTTCGGTGGCGGCGGATCGCCGTTCGGCGGCGCCGCTCAGCGCGGTCCGGCCTCGCGCACGCAGCGCGGAGGCGACACCCTGGTCCAGACCGCGGTGTCGCTCGAGGAGGCCGTGTTCGGTGTGACGCGCAAGGTCGAGGTCGACCTCGCCGACCTGTGCTCGACGTGCCAGGGCTCGTGCTGTGCGCCGGGCACCTCCCCGCAGCAGTGCCGCCAGTGCAACGGCTCGGGCATGATCCAGCGCACGGCGCGCTCGCTGCTTGGCCCCGTGATGACGCAGTCGCCGTGCCCCGGCTGCGGCGGCTACGGAACGATCATCGCGAGCCCATGCGGCGACTGCTCGGGCCAGGGCCGCACCCACTCGCGCCACACGGTCTCCGTCGACATCCCCGCCGGCGTCGAGACCGGCACGCGCATTCGCCTCGCCGGGGCCGGAGACGCCGGCACCGGCGGCGGCCCCAAGGGCGACCTGTACGTCGAGATCCGCGAGAAGGCGCACCCCACGTTCGAGCGTCGCGGAGACGATCTCCACTGCACCCTCGAGGTGCCGATGACCGCGGCCGCGTTGGGTGCGGACATGACCGTCGAGACCCTCGATGGTGAGCAGAAGGTCGAGATCCGCCCGGGGACGCACGCCGGCACCACGGTGCGGCTCAAGGGGCTCGGCGTGGGTCGGCTCCAGCGGCACGGTCGCGGCGACCTGTTCGTCCAGCTCGACGTCCACACGCCCACGGACATGGACGATGAGCAGCGAGAGCTGCTCCGGAAGCTCGCTGAACTGCGTGACGAGGAGATGCCTGCCGCCAGCCTCGCGCCCATCGGCGGCGGAGTGTTCTCGCGTCTCAAGGACGCGTTCAAGGGTCGGTAGCCGCACGTGAGCGCGCCGGTCTTCCTCAGCGCCGCGGCGGCCGATGCTCGCCCCGGCGACGTCGTCACCGTCGCGGGTGACGAGGGCCGGCACGCGGTCACGGTCCAGCGACGCACCGTCGGCGAGGCCGTGCATCTCGTGGATGGCCGCGGGGTCCGTGCCGGCGGGACCATCGTCGAGGCTGGCGACGGCACCATGCGCGTGCGCGTCGACGAGGTGAGCGTCGACCGAGATCCCGAGGTGGTGCTCGTCCAGGCACTCGCCAAGGGCGGGCGGGACGAGCAGGCCGTCGAGGCCGCGATCGAATTGGGGGCCACGGGAATCGTGCCCTGGCAGGCCGCGAGATCGATTGTGCAGTGGCGAGGACCCAAGGCCGACAAGGCGCGCGACAAGTGGGCGGCGCTGGTGGTCGCCGCGACCAAGCAGTCTCGCCGGGCGGTCGTTGCCGAAGTCGCGCCTGTCGTCACGACCGCGCAGCTCGCGCAAGAGATCTCGGCCGCAGTGGACGCTGGAGCCGCAGTGCTCGTGCTGCACGAGAGTGCGGACACGCCGCTGACCTCGCTCGAGTGGGCCGACTCTCGGCAGACGGTGTGGGTCGTCGTGGGCCCCGAGGGTGGTGTCTCGGAGGACGAGGTCGCCGTGCTGACTGACGCGGGCGCCACGCCCGTCGTGCTCGGGCCTCACGTCCTTCGCGCATCGTCCGCGGGCCCTGCGGCGATCGCGGCGCTCGCCGCGCAGCGCGGCACCTGGGCCGCCACCGCATCGGCCCGCGCGACCGGCGATGCGGACGCTCAGCCACCCGGGGGCCTACGCTAGCCATATGAGTGCCGATTGCCTGTTCTGCTCGATCATTGCCGGTGACATCCCGGCAGATCGCGTGCTGGAGAACGACGCCGTGGTGGCGTTCCGCGACATCGCGCCCAAGGCGGACACGCACGTGCTCGTCGTGCCGCGCACGCATGCGCCGGACGTCGCCGCGCTCGCGGCGACCGCACCCGGCGAGCTCGCCGCGATGGCCCTCGCCGCCCAGGAGATCGCGGATGCCGAGTGCGGTGGGCAGTTCAAGTGGATCTTCAACACGGGCGAGAAGGCGGGGCAGACGGTGTTCCATGCACACGGGCATCTGCTGGGCGGCGACCTCGGCGGGAGCCTGGTGTGAATGGACGTGGTGTGAGCGCGAACCGAGTGGTCGTCATCGAGGACGCCGAGAGGATGCCGGAGCTGCTGGGCTCGGGCGACGCCGTCATCAAGGAGGTGGAGCGCGCGTTCCCTGCCGTCGACGTGCACGTGCGCGGCAATCGGATCTCGCTGACCGGCGACGAGTCGGATGTCGCCGCCGCCGCGACGGCGATCGAGGAACTGCGATCGGTGCTGGCCGCAGGGGTCCCGCTCACGCCCGACGTCGCACGGGAATCGGTGCGCATGCTGAGTGCGGCGCGTGGCGTGGCGGCAGCCGCCGCTGACGCGGGAGGCGAGCCCGCCCAGGCGGCGCGACCCGTCGCGGTCCTCACCCGTTCGATCCTGTCGAGCCGGGGGCGCACCATTCGCCCCAAGACCCAGGGCCAGGCCGACTACGTTGCCGCGATCGAGAATCACACGGTGACGTTCGGCATCGGCCCCGCCGGCACCGGCAAGACCTACCTCGCGATGGCGCAGGCCGTCGCGGCCCTGCAGGCCAAGAAGGTCAACCGCATCGTCCTCACGCGCCCCGCCGTCGAGGCCGGCGAGCGCCTGGGCTTCCTCCCGGGCAGCCTCAACGAGAAGATCGACCCCTACCTGAGGCCGTTGTACGACGCGCTGCACGACATGGTCGATCCCGAGTCCATCCCGCGCCTCATGGAGGCCGGCACCATCGAGGTCGCGCCGCTCGCCTACATGCGCGGGCGCACGCTCAACGACGCGTTCATCATCCTCGACGAGGCGCAGAACACGACGCGCGAACAGATGAAGATGTTCCTCACGCGACTGGGCTTCGGCTCGACCATGGTGGTCACGGGAGATGTGACGCAGGTGGACCTCCCCGGCGGCACGCAGTCAGGCCTGCGGGCGTCCCGCGAGATCCTGGACGGCGTCGAGGACATCGCGTTCTGCGAGCTGGGCGCCCAGGACGTCGTGAGGCACCGGCTGGTGAGCGACATCATCACGGCCTACGCGAAGGCGGACGAGCGGCGGCCGCCGCGAGGCGGGGGCCAGCAGAGGCGCTTCGACAGGTCGGAGGAGCGCCCGTGATCGACGTCAACAATGAGACGGACGCCCAGGTCGACGAGATCGAGTTCGCGGAGCTGGCGACGTACGTTCTGCGCGAGATGCACGTCGCGGACGGCGCGGAGCTCGCGATCCTGTTCGTCGACGAGGCCGCGATGGAGCAGCTCCACATCCAGTGGATGGACGAGCCCGGACCCACCGACGTGCTGTCCTTCCCCATGGACGAGCTGCGCCCCGGCACCGAGGACGCGCCCACTCCCGCGGGGCTCCTGGGCGACATCGTGGTGTGCCCCACGGTGGCGGCCCGGCAGGCGACGGCCGCCGGTCACACGGCGGAGGAGGAGATGCTGCTGCTCACGACGCACGGGATTCTCCACCTGCTCGGCTACGACCACGCCGAGCCTGACGAGGAGAAGGAGATGTTCGCGCTGCAGCGTCGTCTCCTGCTGACCTTCCTCGCGGACCGCGCGTAGGGCCAGCGTGTCCGGCACCGTCATCGCGCTCCTGGCGCTCGGGGCGGCCTTCGGCGCGCTGGGGGCAGCCGCGCTGCACGCGGTGGTCGCGGCGCTCGAGCAACTCCCTCACGCCGAGGAGCGCAGGATCGCCCAGCGACGCAGGCCGGACGGTCGCCCCACGTCCGCGGCGCGGCTCGCGGCGATCCCGACCCAGACCGACGAGGCTGCGTCGCTCGCGTACGCGATCCACGAGGCGTTCGCGATCGTCTGCCTGACTTTCCTCGTCGGAGACCTGGTGGTCGACGCCGAGTGGCCGCCGCTCGTGGTGGTTCTCGTGGCTGCCGGACTCGCCGTGGTCCTCTCGCTGCTCGTGATCCGCGCCTTCCCGCGTCAGGTCGCGAGGCGCCACCCCCTCAACGCGCTCGGCGTTCTCGCTCCTGTCGCGTGGTTCATGATCCGGATCACGGCCCCGGTGCGCGCCGTGGTGCCCGCGCTGAAGATGCCGCCGCTCGCGGAGCCCGAGGACCTGGTCGAGCAGGCGCAGGACGCGCTCGAGGAGGAGGACGCGGAGCTGTTGCGCTCGGTCGTCAGCCTGGGCGACACGCTGACGCGCGAGGTGATGGTGCCGCGCACGGACATGATCACCATCGCGTCGGGAACCCCGGCGCGCAAGGCGATGGTCCTGTTCATGCGATCGGGCTTCTCGCGCGTCCCCGTGATCGGCGACGGCGTGGACGACACCGTGGGCGTCGTGTACCTCAAGGACGTCGTCAAGACCACGTGGGATGACGCTGCGGCGCTCGAGCACCCCGTCGACCAGTTCATGCGCGATCCGGAGTTCGTGCCCGAGTCCGTGCCGGTCGACGACCTGCTGCGGCGCATGCAGGACGAGGTCTTCCACATGGCGATCGTGGTGGACGAGTTCGGCGGCGTCGCGGGCCTCGTGACGATCGAGGATGCGCTCGAGGAGATCGTGGGCGAGGTGGTCGACGAGCATGACCGCAGCGCGCCGGAGGTCGAGCGCGTGGGCCCCGATCGCTACCGCGTGCCTGCCCGGTACCCGCTCGACGAGCTCGGCGAGCTGTTCGACGTCGAGATCGACGAGGATGACGTCGAGACCGCGGCGGGCCTGCTCGCCAAGGCGCTGGGCAAGGTTCCCATCCCGGGCGCGCGTGCCAGCGCGCACGGGCTCGCGCTCGAGGCCGACAGGGTCGAGGGCCGGCGCCGTCGGCTCATCTCTGTGCTCGTGGAGGCGCTTCCCCAGGAGGAGGATGACGATGACTGATACCACCCATCGCAGCGGATTCGCGTGCTTCGTGGGCAGGCCCAACGTGGGCAAGTCCACGCTCATGAACGCCTTGGTCGGGGAGAAGGTCGCGATCATGTCCTCGCGTCCGCAGACCACGCGGCGTGCCATCCGGGGCGTGCTCACGCGCGAGGACTCCCAGCTCGTCATCGTGGACACGCCCGGTCTGCACCGGCCACGCACTCTGCTCGGCGAGCGCCTCAACGACCTGGTGCGCGAGACCTTCTCGGAGGTCGACGTCATCGGCTTCTGCCTGCCGGCCGACCAGAAGGTGGGCCCGGGGGACCAGTGGATCGCGCGCGAGCTCGCGGAGGCCAGGGCGCCTGTGGTGGCGATCGTCACCAAGGTCGACAAGGTGCCGCGTGACAAGGTGGCCGAGCACCTGCTCGCGGTCTCCCAACTGGGGGAGTGGGCGGACATCGTGCCCGTGAGCTCGATCGAGGGAATCCAGATCGACACCCTCGTGGACGTGCTCACCAAGCATCTGCCTGAGGGGCCGGCGCTGTACCCCGAGGGAGAGGTGACGGACGAGCCCGAGGAGGTGCGCATCGGCGAGCTCATCCGCGAGGCGGCGCTCGAGGGCGTGCGCGACGAGCTGCCGCACTCGATCGCCGTCGTGATCGAGGAGCTGCTCGAGCCCGAGGATGAGATGGCGTCGAAGGACGTGCTCGAGATTCGTGCCCAGCTGTTCGTCGAGCGCGATTCGCAGAAGGGCATCATCATCGGCAAGGGAGGGGCGCGGCTCAAGGAGGTGGGCGCGACCGCCCGGGCGGGCATCGAGCGCCTGCTGGGCCGGCGCGTGTATCTCGACCTCCACGTCAAGGTCGCCAAGGACTGGCAGCGCGACCCCAAGCAGCTGGGCCGCCTGGGCTTCTGACTCCCGCGAGGCCCGCCGGACCTCCGGACTCCCGCGAGGCCAGCCGGCCGCCGTCCCCGCGCGCATTCCACTGACGTTGCGCCGCATCCTGCGTGGATGTGGGCCGTAGGGGCGCAATCCACGCATGCAACGCCCACCCATGGGTGAGGAGCGCACGGCCCGCGCCCACGAGAAAGCCCCGGCCTCCACGAGGAGACCGGGGCTTGCGGTGCGAGCGGATCAGTACCCGATCGACGAGAACGTCTCGATGCTCTTGGCGAGCAGGTAGACGAAGGCGCCCGAGCTCACCATGATGATCGCGAGCGCGCCGGGGACGGCGTACCAGGGAAGGTCCTTGGTGGTCGTGGTGTCGTTCGTGGTGGTCATTGCTTTCTCCTTGGTGATGCCGTGCTGCCGGTTGGCTGGTTAGTTGGTGTAGTAACTAACCAACCATGGTTCCGTTCCCCTGTCAAGAGAACTCCTGACATCCGCCGCCGCACCGCCCTCTACCGCGCGCCGCCCACGCTGAGGGGAACGTGACCCGCGCATCGGCCGTCCGCTATGGTGAACACATGCGTGCACGCTCGCTGCTCCTTCGCCGCCGCGACGAGGCCTAAAGGCCGGCTCCTCGTCGCGGAGGCTGTCGCGCCGGCTGACATCAGCCACCGACCCCGACGAAGGAACCCCACGACATGAGCGAGCACTACACCTCCGGCGACCAGACCGCGTCGCCGATGCCGATCCACAAGTACCGGCCCTTCCACGAGCAGATCGCCGTCGATCTGCCCGACCGCACCTGGCCCTCGAAGCGCATCACCGAGGCGCCGCGCTGGTGCGCGGTCGACCTGCGCGACGGCAACCAGGCACTCATCGAGCCCATGAACGTCGAGCGCAAGCTGCGCATGTTCGATCTCCTGGTCCGCATGGGCTACAAGGAGATCGAGGTGGGCTTCCCGAGCGCGAGCCAGACCGACTTCGACTTCGTACGCACGCTCATCGAGGAGGAGCGCATCCCGGATGACGTGGTCATCCAGGTGCTGACCCAGTCGCGCGAGCACCTCATCGAGCGCACCTACGAGTCCATCAAGGGCGCCAAGAACGCGATCGTCCACCTGTACAACTCGACGTCGGTGCTGCAGCGCGAGGTCGTGTTCCGCGCGGACAAGGACGAGATCAAGGACATCGCCACCCACGGCGCGATGCTGTGCCAGAAGTTCGAGGAGACCATCCCGGACACCCAGGTGTTCTACGAGTACAGCCCGGAGTCGTATACAGGCACCGAGCTCGAGTACGCGGTCGAGGTCTGCAATGCGGTGCTGGACGTGTGGAAGCCCACGCCCGAGCGCAAGGTCATCATCAACCTGCCCGCCACGGTGGAGATGGCCACGCCCAACGTCTACGCGGACTCGATCGAATGGATGAACCGCCACCTGGACTACCGGGACTCGGTGGTGCTGTCCCTGCACCCGCACAACGACCGCGGCACCGCTGTGGCGGCCGCGGAGCTGGGCTACATGGCCGGCGCGGACCGCATCGAAGGCTGCCTGTTCGGCAACGGCGAGCGCACCGGCAACGTGGACCTGGTGACGCTGGGCATGAACCTCTTCAGCCAGGGGATCGACCCGCAGATCGACTTCTCCGACATCGACGGCATCCGCCGCACGGTCGAGTACTGCAACCAGATCGACGTCCACCCGCGTCACCCGTGGGGCGGCGACCTGGTGTTCACCGCGTTCTCCGGTTCGCACCAGGATGCGATCAACAAGGGCTTCGACCACATGCGGGCGCGCGCTGACAAGCAGGGTGTGACCGTCGACGACATCGTGTGGGGCGTGCCGTACCTGCCCATCGATCCCAAGGACGTGGGCCGGTCGTACGAGGCGGTCATCCGCGTCAACTCCCAGTCGGGCAAGGGCGGCGTCGCTTACCTGCTCAAGACGGAGCGCAATCTCGACCTGCCCCGCAGGCTCCAGATCGAGTTCTCCCGCGTGGTCCAGGTAGCCGCAGACTCCACCGGCGCGGAGCAGACGGCCGAGGACATCTGGCAGATCTTCCACGACGAGTACCTGCCGGCCGAGGACCCCGAGCGTCAGTGGGGCCGGCTGGCGCTGCGCGGCACCCGTGCGACGAGCTCGGACGAGGGCCCAGACACCCTCGCCGCGGACATCCGCGACGGTGACGCGGCCGTCACGGTCGAAGGCTCGGGCAACGGTCCCGTCGACGCGTTCGTCGCCGCTCTCGGCACCAGGGGAGTGAAGGTCGAGGTGCTCGACTATCACGAGCACGCGATGACCGGCGGCGGTGATGCCCAGGCGGCCGCGTATGTCGAGTGTCAGATCGGCGACGAGATCTTCTGGGGCGTGGGCATCGACCCCTCGATCACGACCGCCACGCTCAAGGCGATCATCTCCGCGGTCAACCGCGCGGGCAGGTAGGGCCGACGTGGGCGCCGGCATCGCCATCCGGCGCTACGGCCCTGGAGACGCCGATGCGGTGGTCGCCCTGTGGGAGACGTGCTTCCCTGACGACCCGCCCCGCAATGCGCCCCGGGCTGTCATCGCGCGCAAGGTCGACCGCGACCCCGACCTGTTCTGGGTCGCGGTCGACTCTGCCGGAGACGTGGCCGGCGCAGTGCTCGCCGGCTACGACGGCTACCGCGGCTGGCTGTATCACCTCGCGGTCGCCCCCGACCGGCGTCGCGAGGGCATCGCCACGGCTCTGGTGGACGCGGCCGTCGAGGCGCTCTCTGGGCTGGGGTGCGTCAAGGTCAATCTGCAGGTGCGTGAGTCCAACGCGGCGGTAGTCGCGTTCTACGCGTCGCTCGGCTGGACCGAGGACGCGACCGTGTCGCTGGGGCGCACGCTGCGTGCGTTCGACTGAGGCGAAGGCGCAGGAGACGGCAGAGGGGCGGTGCCGCAGGCACCGCCCCTCGGCGTGATCTCTCCCCCGATGAAACCACCCCGGCTCTTGGCCGTCGACTCTGACGCTATTGCCGCCCGGTGACGCGCGGTATCCCCACTTGTGGGGGGTCAAGATGAACTTTCGGGGCCGGAATGCGCATTGAGGCGCCCCGAGGCGGCGAGGCGCACGGCCGTGCCGGGCGCGCGCGCGACAATGGTCCGGTGCCCGTGTACCGAGACGATGCGATCGTGCTGCGCACCCACAAGCTGGGTGAGGCGGACCGCATCGTCACGATGCTGACCAAGCGCCACGGCAAGGTGCGCGCGGTCGCCAAGGGTGTCCGGCGTACGTCGAGCAGACTGGGATCGCGCGTCGAGCCCTTCATGCTGGTCGACGTCCAATTGTACGAAGGGCGCAACCTGGACGTCGTGAGCCAGGTCGAGACCAAGGAGCCTTACGCGCGCCGGATCGCGGAGGACTACGCGCTGTACACGGCGGCGACTGCGATGGTGGAGACGGCGGACAAGCTCGTCGACCACGAGAAGGAGCCGGCGTGGGATCAGTATCGGCTGCTGCACGGTGCCCTCGGGGCCCTCAGCCGGCGCGAGCACGATCCTGGCCTGGTTCTCGACAGCTTCCTCCTGAGATCGCTCGCGCTCGCGGGCTACGAGCCCAGCTTCGACGCGTGCGCGAGCTGTGGACGCGACGGGCCTCATCGGGCCTTCGTGGTAGCCGGGGGAGGAGCGGTGTGCGAGACGTGTCGCCCGCCCGGCGCGGCAGCGCCCGCGCCCGAGACCTTCTCGTTGCTCGAGGCCCTGCTCAGCGGCGACTGGTCCACCGCTGACGCTTCGGCTGACCGTCACCGGCGCGACGGTGCCGGGCTGATCGCGGCGTACACGCAGTTCCACCTCGAGCGAAAGGTGCGGTCGCTGCCGCACGTGGACCGCGCCCAGCCCGGGACGGCGTGACTCCACCGTTAGGCTGGCGGTCGTGACCTTCGCCGAGCCTCCGTCCCACGCCGGGGGAGCGACTCCGCCCGCCCTGCCCGCATCAGCCGTTCCCGGGCATGTCGCCGTGGTGATGGACGGCAACGGCCGGTGGGCCAAGCAGCGCGGGCTGCCGCGCACCGCGGGACACGAGCGCGGCGAGGCCGCCCTGCTCGACGTTGTCGCCGGCGCGATCGAGATAGGCGTGACCCACCTCAGCGCGTACGCCTTCAGCACGGAGAACTGGAAGCGCAGCCCGGACGAGGTGCGCTTCCTCATGGGCTTCAACCGCGACGTGATCCGCCGCCGCCGGGACCAGATGGGCGAGTGGGGCGTGCGCGTCCGGTGGGCTGGGCGACGGCCCAAGCTGTGGAAGTCCGTGATCGACGAGCTCGAACGCGCCGAAGAGATGACCGCCGGCAACGATGTGCTCACCCTGACGATGTGCGTCAACTATGGGGGACGCGCGGAGATCGCCGATGCGGCACGCGCCATTGCGATCAAGGCGGCGGCGGGGGAGCTGGACCCGTCGCGGGTGAACGAGAAGACCCTGGCGGCGCACCTCGATGAGCCGGACATGCCCGACGTCGACCTCTTCTGGCGCTCGAGCGGCGAGCAGCGCAGCTCCAACTTCCTGCCGTGGCAGGCGGCCTATGCCGAGTACGTGTTCAGCGACGTGCTGTGGCCCGACGTCGACCGCACCCACCTGTGGGCCGCGATCGAGGAGTACGCGCAGCGCAACCGGCGATTCGGATCGGCCTAGGAGGCGTACGGGGACGTCGGGTCGGCCGCGACGGTAGGCGCGCGGCGCCTGCGCCATAGGTTGAGCCCCACCACCACGGCCGCGATCACGAGCACGCCCAGCACGAGGAGCCACGGCGACCTCAGCCACGCCTCCCACAGCGACAGAGCAATCGCCGTGTAGATGGTGGCCCACGCCAGGCAGCCGGGGATCATCGCCAGCGTGTACAGGTCGAATCGCATGCGCGTGTAGCCCGCGGTCGCGTTCACCATGGTCTGGAAGCCCACGGTGAAGAAGGACAGCGGTATCGCCACGTAGCCGCGTCGCTCGATGAACTCGCGTGCGCGCTCCATGCCGGGACCCGAGAAGCGTCGCGCGAGGCGAGCCCTCCGGCTGTGGCGCTCCTCGGCTCTGTCGGCCACCGCATCGGCCCCCGTGCGAGCCCAGCGCGCGAGCCAGTAGGTCGCCTGGGTGCGGAAGAAGACCACGCCGGTAAGGAAGGAGAACAGTCCCCACCAGGGGCCGTCGAAGATGAAGGACGGAACGCCGGGCATCAGTGGCCCTTCGCGGTGCAGGCCGCGCACACTCCCGTGATCTCGACGGTGTGGTCCATGCGAGCGAATCCGCGCTCGGTGGCGATGCGCGAGGCCCACTCCTCGAACTCGGGCACCTCGATGTCCTCCGCCTTGCCGCAGACGCGGCAGCGCAGGTGATGGTGGTGCTCGTCCACCGCTCCGCAGCGGCGGTAGAGGGTCTCGCCCGAGGACGTGACGACGGCGTCGACCTCGCCGGACTCGGCGAGGATCTGGAGCGATCGATAGACAGTGGCGAGCCCCACGGAGGAACCGTCGTGACGGAGGATGTCGTGCCACGACTGTGCCGACCGGAACTCATCGGTGCCGTCGAGCGCCTCGAGGATGGCGGCGCGCTGCTTGGTCATGCGTGGCGCGGGTGCGGCCTTGGCGTCCGTCATGCGGTGGCTCCTTCCGTCGGCTCGAGCGGCCGTTCTTCCGCCACAGCGTGGTCTCGCCTGCGGCGGCGGCTTCTCACGAGCCCAGCACTGGACGCTACCACGGCGTACAGCACGACCCCGAGGACGACGATCAGCGCGCCGGGCTGAAGGTCGTGGAACAGGGTGATGGCGACGCCGGCGACGCAGATCGCGACGCCCACCCCCATTGCCACGGCCATGGTGCGCGAGAACGAGCGCGTCACGATCTGGCTGACGGCGACAGGCAGGATCATGACGCCGCTGACGAGCAGCACGCCCACCACGCGCATCGAGGCGGTGATGGTCACGGCCGCGAGGACCGCTACCACCATGTTGAGTGCACCCACGGGC
Source organism: uncultured Demequina sp. (assembly GCF_913055775.1). GTDB lineage: Bacteria > Actinomycetota > Actinomycetes > Actinomycetales > Demequinaceae > Demequina. The sequence goes on from NZ_CAJXJX010000011.1 coordinate 18,687, forward strand.
AAGCCCACGGAGTGCGCAAACTCCTGGTCGTGGGTGACCGCGAAGAGCGACGCCCGCAGACCCACGCCGACCACCAGGATGGCGATCGACAGCGCGACGGTGACCCACACATCGGTCCAGCTCACCGTCGAGATGGAGCCGAAGAGGTAGCCCATGAGGTTGGCGTTCGACCCGCCCGCGGCGGAGATCAGCAGCACGCCCGTCGCGATGCCGCCGTAGAACATGATCGCCATGATGACGTCGGCGGCGGCGATGCCGCGGGCCCGCATGCGCTCGATCACCACGGCGCCCACGATCGCGAAGACGATCGCGCCCGGGATCGCGAGAGCATCCTGCTGGGCGAGGTCCGCCCACGACCCGGCCAGCCACCCCGCTGCGACTCCGGCGAGAGCCACGTGGCCGATCCCGTCTCCCAGGAGCGACATCCGACGCTGCACCAGGTAGGTGCCCACCACCGGCGCCGTCGCGCCCACGAGGATCGCCACGATCATCATGCGCTGGACCAGGGGATCGGTGAGCAGGTCGATCATGGCCGCACCTCCCACGCGAAGGTCGAGCCCTCAGGCTCGGCGACGTCGGCGTGCGCGTGCTCGTGGTCGTGGCCGGGGAGCGCATGGACACCCAGCGCGCGAGGAGGCTCGCCGATGTGCGTCACGCAGCCCTGGTCGAGGACCACGGCGTGGTGCACGAGAGGCGCGAGCGGCCCGAGCTCGTGCAGCACGAGGATGATGGACGCGCCGGCGTCGCGACGCTCCGTCAAGGCCGCGGACAGCGCCTCCTGGCTGGGGACGTCGACGCCGGCCATGGGTTCGTCGAGGATCAGGACGTCCGGGTCGCGCACGAGTGCACGAGCGATGAGGACGCGCTGCTGCTCTCCGCCTGACAGCGACGCGACATCGCGGGTCGCGAGATGGGCGACGCCCAGGTGGTCGAGAGCGTCCATGGCCCGCGCTTTGGCGTCACGGGGAAGCAGCAGCTGGCCGGTGCCCAGCAGGCCCGAGCGGACCACCTCGCGGGCGGTCGCCGTGACGCCGCCTCCGGCGGAGGCGCGCTGGGGCACATAGCCGATGCGCGAGGCGGTTGCGCGAGAGCGAGGCCGTCCGAACACCTCGATGGATCCAGCCGAGACGGGCAGCGCGCCCACGAGCGCACGGACGAGCGTGGACTTGCCCGAGCCATTGCCGCCCATGATCGCGACGGCCTCACCCGGGAACGCGTCGAGGTCCACGCCGTGCAGGATCTCGTGGCCGCCCAGGCGCACGCGCACCGCGCGCGCCGTGATGGCGGGCGGGGTGTCGTGGTGGAAAGGGTCAGCTGCAGTCAAGCCCGGTCCTCAGCGCCTCGAGGTTGCGCTCCATGACCGAGAGGTAGTCGTCGCCTTCGGCGATCGACTCGATCGGGTCGAGCACCTCGGTGGAGACGCCCACGTCCTCGGCGAGCGAGTCGGCGACGTTCGCGCTGACGAGCGACTCGGTGAAGATCGTGGTCGCCCCCGTGTCCTCGACGAGGTCGCGGATCGCGCGCACCCGAGCAGGGGAGGGCTCCGCCTCGGGGTCCAGCCCGGACAGGCCCTCCTGGTGGAGGTCGTAGCGGGCGGACAGGTACCCGTAGGCCTCGTGGCTCACGAAGATATCGCGGCGCTCGCACATCGCGAGGCCGTCCGTGTAGGCCGCGTCGAGGTCGGTCAGGTCTGCCTTCAGTGCCTCGGCCCGCTCCTCGTACGAGGCGGCGTTGTCGGGGTCGAGCTCGGAGAACTCTGCGGCGACATCATCCGCGAACTCGGCCACGAGCGTCGGGTCCTGCCAGAAGTGCGGGTCGACGGCGCCGTGATCGTGGTCGTGGTCGTCGCCCTCCTCCTCGTCCTCGTGCGCCTCATCCTCGGCGTGATCGTGGTCGTCGTCCTCGTGCGCCTCGCCCGTCTCGTGGTCGTGGTCGGCCTCGGCGTGGGCCACCACGTCGCCGACGTGCTCGTCGACGATGTGGTGCGCATCGAGGGAGCGCACGCCCGTGGTCTCGATCGCGTCGTCCACCGCAGCGGAGAAGTCGGACAGGAAGACCACCGTGTCCATGCCCTGCATCGATCGCACCGTGGCCGGTGACATCTCGGCATCGTGCGGCTCCACGCCCGCGGCGATGAGGGACGAGACAGCGACGTCCTCGCCGCCCACGCGCTCGGCGACGAACTGCAGCGGGTAAAAGGACGCGCCTACCACGAGGCTGGCATTGGGGTTGTCGAACGACGAGGCGTCACCGGAGGACGACGAGCAGCCGGCAAGCGAGAGGATGCCGACGCACGCGCCAGCGACGAGAAAACGGGGGAGAGACATGCGAGAAAGAATACCGTTCTTGATAATCGTTGTCGATCTAGGCTGCGTTGGCGTCGGAGCCGCCGTCGGCCTCCCCAAACCAGTCGGCGAGGGTGTCACTTCCAGGAGTCTCGGACGGGGACGCGAGCGCCGCGGCGAACGCGCTTGCGATCACGTCGCGCTCGTCACCGACGCCCGTGATCAGCAGTTCCGTGCGCGGCCTGCGACCCTCCCACGTGCCGATCTCGCCCACGCTCAGCTGGCCCGCCGACTCCTCCCACACGCATGCGCCGCCGGGGCGCGACGCGACCCAGAAGTGCCCTCGCGCTCGCACGCGGTGGTCCGCTAGCCGGTGGAGGTTTTCGCGCAGCCGTCCGGCGTCGAAGGCTCGCTCGCTCGACAGGCGCAGGGTCCACACCCCCGCACGGTCCTCCGGGGTGCGCCGTGGCAGTCGCAGCGGGTCCACGCGCTCGAGGCAGTCGCGGGTGCGCCCGCACGGGCGCGACAGCAGCGCCTCGCCCACCTCGCTGAGCTCGGACTCGATGATGCGGCTGCCGTCGCCGCGCAGGTGGTCGGCGACGGCGCGGGCGCCCTCGGGCGCCGGAGAGTCGCCGCTGAGGACAATGAGGTCGGCCGCGGCCATGATGGGCGCGAGAGCCTCGGCCAGAACGCGGTCGTCGTCCTCGTGCATGCCGAGTCCCAGATCCTCGATCCACGCGTCGGAGAAAGCGTCGTCGCGTAGCGTCGCCGCGTCGACCACGGCCGCAACCGTGCCGAAGCGCGCGCCCGCGAGCGAGCCGGTCCGCCGCAGCTCGGCGTCGAGCAGCCGCACGAGCGGCGCGGGCTCCGCGGTGACAGGCAGGGCGACGACTGCATGCTCCCACCGGTCCAGTCGGCGCAGTCCCACCAGCGTGGGCAGGACGTCCTCGCGGATCGCGCAGGAGACGCAGGCGTGGTCGAGGGGAGTGACGACCGTCTCGAGGACTCCGGTGGCGTCCGCGACGGTGCGGCGCACGCCGCCGTCAAGAATGTCGTGAGTGATCACGACGGTGTCGCCGCGGTCGATGGTGAGCCCGAACGCGGCTGATGCGCGAACGACGGGGTCGATGGTCGTGAGAGTCGAGATGGTGAAACTGGTCATGGAGAGCACTGTAGCATTTGACGAGAACGATTCTCATTACTAGAGTTGCTCGGCATGTCACGACAGCGATGCCAAGTCACCGGAGCTGTGCCCAGCTTCGGCCACTCCATTTCCCACTCCCACCGGCGCACCAAGCGCCGCTGGGACGTCAACATCCAGCGCAAGCGCTTCTGGGTGCCCAGCCTGGGACGCACCGTCACCCTCAACGTGAGCACGAAGGGCCTGAAGGTCATCGATCGCGACGGGATCGACGCCGTGGTCGGGCGCATCATCGCGTCAGGAGAGAAGGTCTGATGGCCAAGGGAAAAGATATCCGGGACAAGATCACCCTGGAGTCCACCGCGGGCACAGGCACGCGCTACGTGACGACCAAGAGCCGCCGCAACACCCCGGACCGGCTCGTGATCCGCAAGTACGACAAGGCGATCAGGCGCCACGTCGAGTTCAAGGAGACCCGCTGATGGCGAAGAAGAGCAAGATCGCCCGCAACAAGCAGCGCGAGGAGGTGGTCGCCCGGTACGCCGAGCGCCGCCTCGAACTCAAGCGTGCATCCGTCAACCCGCACCTCAGCGCGGACGAGCGCGACGCGGCGATGAAGGCGCTGCACGCGCTGCCGCGAGACGCGAGCCCCACCCGTCTGCGCAATCGCGGGTCGAGCGATGGCCGTCCGCGCGGCAATCTCAGGAAGTTCGGACTGTCGCGCGTCAAGTTCCGCGAGGCGGCCCACCGCGGTGAGCTGCCCGGCATCACGAAGTCGAGTTGGTGACATGAAGCACGGTATCCACCCGCCCTACGGCCCCGTCGTCTTCCGTGACAAGGCCGCCGACTGGGCGTTCCTGACCCGCTCGACGATGACCTCCGAAGAGACTATCGAGTGGACCGACGGGAACACGTACCCCGTGGTAGACGTCGAGATCTCCTCAGCCAGCCATCCGTTCTACACCGGCCAGCAGCGCGTGGTCGACACCGCCGGACGCGTCGAGCGCTTCCGGCGCCGCTATGGGAAGGAAGCCTCATGAAGGTCCGCGCCAGCATCCGGTCCCTGGCCCGCAAGGAGGGCGCGATCGTCGTGCGCCGTCGGGGCAAGACCTACGTCATCAACAAGCGCAATCCGCGCTTCAAGGCGCGACAGGGGTAGTGTCATGGCCGTACCCAAGCGCAAGACCTCCCGTTCGCGCACACGCTCAAGACGTGCACAATGGAAGGCGGCGGCACCAGACCTGGTCCCCGTGACCGTGAACGGCACGGTGCACCAGGTGCCGCGTCCCCTCGTCCGCGCTGTCCAGCGCGGACTCATCGAGCCCGACGGAAGTCGGGCGTGAAAGGAATGACATGACCCTCACCCGCTCCGACGTCGCCTCGAAGATCGCCGACGGCACCGACCTCACGCAGGCTCAGGCAGCCGATGCGCTCAAGGCCTTCGAGAAGGTCGTCACCGAGGCGGTGGCAGCAGGCGAGGCCGTCAAGCTGACGGGCTTCCTCCAGGTTGACACCGGCGAGCGCGCTGCGCGCACCGGCCGCAACCCCCAGACCGGCGAGACCCTCGAGATCCCCGCGACCACCGTCGTGAAGCTCTCGGCCGGCGCCACGCTCAAGGCAGCAGCCAAGGGCGCGTAACTCACGCCCCTGCGCTTTCGCGGCCCGGCTCCCTTGCGGGAGCCGGGCCGTTGTCGTGTCCGGACCCCGCGCATCGGCGCGCGGAGTACGGCGCCCGCCGCCGCATCGGCCCTCCGCTGTCACCGATAGACTGTGCGGGCACTTCCGCCCGACCCCTAGGAGCAGCCCCGTGGCCCAGCCGTCCCGCCTCGACAACGTGATCTCGCTCGCGAAGCGCCGTGGCTTCGTGTTCCCGTGTGGAGAGATCTACGGCGGCACCCGCTCCGCGTGGGACTACGGCCCGCTGGGCGTCGAGCTCAAGGAGAACATCAAGCGCCAGTGGTGGCGCGCCATGGTGTCGAGCCGCGACGACATCGTGGGCCTCGACTCCTCCGTCATCCTTCCCTCGAAGGTGTGGGAGGCGTCGGGCCACCTGAAGGCTTTCGTGGACCCGCTGGTCGAGTGCCTGTCCTGCCACAAGCGCTTCCGCGAGGACCACCTCATCGAGGAGTTCGAGGAGAAGAAGGGCCGCGCGCCCGAGGGCGGCCTCGCCGGCATCGCGTGCGCCAATTGCGGCACGCGCGGCCAGTGGACCGAGCCCAAGATGTTCAACGGCCTGCTCAAGACGTATCTGGGAGTCACCGAGGACGAGTCCGGGCTGCACTACCTGCGCCCCGAGACCGCGCAGGGCATCTTCGTCAACTACGACAACGTGCAGCGCACCTCGCGCATGAAGGTGCCGTTCGGCATCGGCCAGATCGGCAAATCCTTCCGCAACGAGATCACGCCCGGCAACTTCATCTTCCGCACGCGCGAGTTCGAGCAGATGGAGATGGAGTTCTTCGTCAAGCCCGGAACGGACGACGAGTGGCACCAGTACTGGATCGACACGCGTCTGGCCTGGTACACGGACCTCGGCATCTCGCGCGACAACCTGCGCCTGTACGAGCACCCGCAGGAGAAGCTCTCGCACTACTCGAAGGGAACCACGGACATCGAGTACCGGTTCGGCTTCACCGGTTCCGAGTGGGGCGAGCTCGAGGGCATCGCCAACCGCACCGACTTCGACCTGTCGACGCACTCCGAGCACTCCGGCAAGGACCTGTCCTACCTCGACCCGACCACGAACGAGCGCTACACGCCTTACGTGATCGAGCCTGCGGCCGGCCTGACCCGTTCGCTCATGGCCTTCCTGGTCGAGGCCTACGACGAGGACGAGGCCCCCAACACCAAGGGCGGCGTCGACAAGCGCACCGTGCTGCACCTCGATCCGCGCATCGCGCCGGTCAAGGCCGCCGTCCTGCCGCTGTCCAAGTCGGAGGAGCTGCTGCCCACTGCGGACGCGCTCGCCAAGGAGCTGCGCGGCGCGTGGAACGTCGAGCTCGACGTGACGCAGGCGATCGGCAAGCGCTACCGCCGTCAGGACGAGATCGGTACGCCGTTCTGCATCACCGTCGACTTCGACACCCAGGACGACCAGGCCGTCACGATCCGCGACCGCGACACCATGCAGCAGGAGCGCGTGGCGCTGTCGCAGGTGCAGGCCTACCTCGCGACGCGCCTGATCGGCGCGTAGGAGCGGGGCCGATGCGCGGGCTGGGCTGGCACTGATGGGCACCTGCTGATGGGCGCCGGCCACTCGCACGGGCTGGGCGTCGACGGCGGCCTCGAGCGCGCGCCGCGGGCGTCCGAGCGCACCACGATCATCCTGTCGGTGATCGTGGGCGTGGTGCTGTTCCTCACCACCGTCGGCGCGATGGCAGTGTGGCCGCAGGACTGGTCGCTGCTGCGCTCCGTGCCCACCACCTACACAGGCGCGACGTGGGAAAGCGCGGTAGTCGAATCCGTCGGGGCCGACGGCGTCGCGCAGGTGACGGTGCGCGGGCAGGAAGAGGACGGACTCCAGGAACTACAGCCCGCATCGCTCGGCACGTTTGAGTATGAGACCGGCGACCGCGTGCGGGTGCTGCAGGTCGAGACCGGCGAGTTGATCTTCGGCGACTTCGAGCGCGCAGGGCCGATGCTGTTCCTGCTGATCGTCTACGTGGTCCTGGTGGTGGGCATCGCGTGGTGGCGCGGCATTGGTGCGCTGCTGGGCCTGGCCGCCGCGTTCGGCATCATCATCTTCTTCACCGTGCCCGCGCTCTTCGACGGCGGAGACCCGCTGGTGATCGGGCTCGTGACGGGCTCCGGGGCGCTCGCGGTGCTGCTGTACCTCGCTCACGGCTTCAACGCGCGCACCACCACCGCCTACCTGGGCACCCTTGCCGGCTTGTCGATCACTGCGATCCTCGCGTGGTGGGCGGTCGACGCCTCGCGACTCACGGGGATCTGGTCCGAGGAGGGCACGCATCTGGAGCTGTCAGGGCGGAGCGTGGACCTGCAGGGCCTGGTGCTGTGCGGCATCATCATCGCGGGCCTGGGCGTGCTGAACGATGTGACCGTCACCCAGGCTTCAGCCATCTGGGAGCTGCGCGCCGCCCGGCCCGAGATCTCCCGGTGGAACCTGTTCCAGCGCGGCATGCGCATCGGCCGCGACCACATCGCGTCGACGGTCTACACGATCGCCTTCGCCTACGTCGGTGCCGCGCTGCCGGCCATCATGCTGATCAGCCTCTACGACAGCGCTCTGGGCACCACCCTCACCGGCGCAGAGATCGCCGAGGAGGTGGTCCGCACGCTGGTGTCCTCAATCGGCCTGGTGCTCGCGGTGCCCTTGACGACGGGCATCGGCGCCCTCGTGGTGGGGCGTGACGCGATCGCGGACGAGGATCGGCGCACGGGCGACGAGCCCGACGGCCCCGGCACGCCCGGCGCATCGGCGACAATGGAGTCATGACCACCACCGCATCGGCGAGCCCCCGTGTCCTGCCGCCTCTGCGCATCGGCCCCCTCGAGGTCGACACTCCCGTGGTGCTCGCTCCCATGGCAGGAATCACCAACGCGGCCTTCCGGCGCCTGTGCCGCGAGCACGGAGGCGGCCTGTATGTCGCGGAGATGGTGACCAGTCGCGCTCTCGTCGAGCGCACCCCAGAGAGCCTGCGCATCATCCACCACGACGAGGATGAGAAGCCGCGCTCCGTGCAGGTGTATGGCGTGGATCCGTCGACCATCGGTGCTGCGGTGAAGATGCTGGTCGAGGAGGACCGCGCCGACCACATCGACATGAACTTCGGCTGCCCGGTGCCCAAGGTGACCCGCAAGGGCGGGGGAGCGGTGCTGCCGTGGAAGCGCGACCTGTTCCGCGACATCGTGCGCGCCGCGGTCCGCGAGGCGGAGCCGTACGGCATCCCGGTCACCGTGAAGATGCGCAAGGGCATCGACGACGACCACCTGACCTACCTCGAGGCGGGCCGGATGGCGGAGCGCGAGGGGGCAGCCGCCGTCGCCCTTCACGCGCGCACCGCCGCCGACTTCTATTCCGGCACCGCGGACTGGTCCGCGATCGCGCGCCTCAAGGAGGCCGTCACCACCGTTCCCGTGCTCGGCAATGGCGACATCTGGTCTGCCGAGGACGCGGTGCGCATGGTCGAGCAGACCGGGTGCGACGGCGTCGTGGTGGGGCGTGGCTGCCAGGGCAGGCCGTGGCTGTTCGGCGACCTGCAGGCGGCCTTCGAGGGGCGGTCCGAGCGCGCGCGCCCGGACCTGCGCACCGTCGCGGACACCATCTACCGCCACGGCGAGCTCATGGTGAGCTTCTTTGGCGACGACGAGACCAAGGCCATGCGCGAGATTCGCAAGCATATGGCCTGGTACCTCAAGGGCTATCCGGTGGGCGGGGATGTCCGTCGATCGCTGGGGCTGGTCGAGACGCTCGATGGCCTGCGCGCGCTGCTCGACTCGCTGCCCCTCGACACTCCCTACCCGGGAGAGGCCGCAGAGGGTGCCCGTGGGCGCCAGGGGACGCCCAAGCGCCCGGCCTGCCCCGAGGGCTGGCTCGACACCCAGGACATCACTCCCGATCTCGAGGCGCGCCTGCGCGAGGCGGAGCTCAGCGTCTCCGGCGGCTGACCGGATCTACGCGAGTCCGAGGGGCGGCTCGCCGGGGTCCTTGTCCTCGACGTCTGCGGCAGGGCCGCCGCCCTCGGGCACCGCTGAGACGTCCTGCGGTTCGCGGGCAGGTGTCAGCGTGAGCTGCACGAGCCCGTCGCCGTATCGGCGCACATCGACCACCGTGATGTGGTGGCGCGCCTCGACTCCCGCGAACAGCGGGTGCCCGGCGCCCAGCAGCGTGGGGTGCAGGGTCACGATGAGCTCGTCGATGAGTCCGGCGTCGAGCGCCTGGCGGATGATGCTCCCGCCATCGACGTAGACGTCCTTGCCGCGCGCGGCCTCGCGCGCCTCCTCCACGAGGTTGTCGATGGGGGCCGATGCGGCGGTCACGGTGGGCGCCTCGGGCTCCAGCGGCCGCGCAGTCGCCACGATCACGGGCACGTCACCGTAGGGCCACTCAATATCCATGCTGGCGACCACGTCGTAGGTGCGCCGGCCCATGAGGATCGCACCCACATCGGCCATGAACTCGTCGTACCCGACCGCGTCCGGAGCGGTCGACGCCCACGGCGCGGCAGCCATCGGGGCCCACGCGGGGCGCGGCGCCTCGAGCCACGCGATGTCGTCGTGCGGCCCGGCGATGAAGCCATCGAGCGAACTGGCGATGTACACCCGTACCCGTCCCATGCGCTTCACGCTACGCCGCGGCTCGGAGTCGCGCGCGGGAAGTGGACGTGTGCATCGGAGCTGCGTCCGTCACTCCCAGCAAACCCTCATGCGGTTCTCAGCGTGGTCCCAACTCCCTTGAGCAGGCTGGTCATCACCTCGCACCGCGACTGCGGCGCGACTCATGATTCGAACGAACCTTAGGGAGGCAGTCCCATGTCCCGCGTACCCGAACCTGACCAGACCCCCGCTGGCCCGTCCTACGAGGGCCGGCTCCTGGACCACCCGGACGAGCCGATCGTCGACCAGGGAGCCGCCTTCGACATCCGCACCGCGATCAGTCGGCGCAGCGTCGTGGGGCTCGTGGGAGCAGGCGTGGGCGTGGCGGCACTCGCCGCGTGCACGCCGACGTCGTCGAGTGGCACCTCCACCGCGACGGGGTCCGCCGGATCCAGCGCCGACGTCGACCTGCCCAGCGGCGAGATTCCCGATGAGACCGCCGGACCCTACCCGGGCGACGGGTCCAACGGGCCCGATGTGCTCGAGGAGTCGGGGGTGGTTCGTCAGGACCTCACGACCTCGATCGACGGGGGAGATGCCGTGGCCGGCGTCCCGCTGACCTTCGCGTTCACCATCACCGACATGGTCAACGACGACGCCCCCATGGTGGGTGCCGCCGTCTACGCGTGGCACTGCGATGCTCAGGGGCTGTACTCGATGTACTCCGAGGGCGTCGAGGACCAGACCTGGCTCCGTGGAGTTCAGGTCACCGACCAGGACGGACGCGTCGAGTTCACCTCGATCATGCCGGGCTGCTACACCGGCAGGTGGACGCACATCCACTTCGAGGTCTACCCCGACGTGGACGCGATCACCGACGCCGCGAACGCGATCGCAACCTCGCAGATGGCCTTCCCCGAGGACGTCCTCGACGGCGTCTACGAGCTCGCCGACTATGACGGCTCCGCGGCGAACCTGTCGCAGATCACGCTTGACTCGGACAACGTATTCGGCGAAGACGGCGGGGAACTGCAGATGGCGGCCATCTCAGGCGACGTCTCATCGGGCTACGTCGCGTCGCTCGTCGTTCGCGTCGACACCAGCACCGAGCCCGCGGGCGGCGACGCCCCGGGCGTCGGCGGCGGCGAGGGCGGCGAAGGCGGCGCGCCTGGCGGCGAGGGCGGCGAAGGCGGCGCGCCTGGCGGTGGTGAGCCCCCGTTCGGCGACATGCCCGAGCGTCCCGACGCGGAGTCGGATTCCTGACCCCTCGCACCCATCTCACGACTCACACCAAGGAGAACCATCATGTTGCAGAACCTCACCGGGTGGCACGCCATCCTCATCCTCGTCGTCGTCCTGCTGGTCTTCGGGGCCTCGAAGCTGCCTGCCCTCGCCAAGAGCGTGGGGCAGTCCGTCAAGATCCTGAAGGACGAGGTGGCGGATGACTCCGCAGCGCCGCGGACCGTCGATGCCGAGCCTGTGGCCTCCGAACGACCACGTTCGACCACGGGCTCGGCCGCCCCGACGCAGCACGCAGCGTCGTGACCGCCACCGCCACCTCCGCGCGGGCGCGCATGCCGCTCGCGGATCATCTCCGCGAGGCCCGCAATCGCGGGATCCGCGCGGCGGTGGCGGTGCTCGCGGCCATGGCCGTGGGCTACGTCCTGGCCGACCCGATCCTGAGCGCCCTGCGTGAGCCGGTGCTGGCGATCGCCGATTCCCGCGACGCAAGCCTCAACTACGACTCCGTCACAGGGGCCTTCGACCTCAAGCTCAGGATCGCGGTGTTCGCCGGCATCATCCTGTCGAGTCCCGTGTGGCTGTACCAACTGTTCGCGTTCATCACTCCGGGTCTGACGCGCAAGGAGAAGCGCTACACGTTCGGTTTCGTCGCCGCGGCCGTGCCGCTGTTCCTCGCAGGATGTGCGGTGGGCTTCTGGATCTTCCCTCACATGGTCGAACTCCTGACGTCCTTCGCCTCGACCGAGGACTCCACCATCCTCCAGGCAACCTACTACGTGGACTTCGTGACCCGGATGGTGGTGGCGGTGGGCTTCGTCTTCGTGCTCCCGGTGCTGATCGTCATGCTCAATCTCTTGGGGGTCCTGCCTGCGCGCACGATTCTTGCGCAGTGGAGGGTGTCGGTCGTCGCGATCGTGGTCTTCAGCGCGCTGGTGACGCCGGCCGCGGACGCGATGTCGATGATCGTCGTCGCCGGCGCGATGACCGCGCTGTTCTTCGCCGCGTACGTGATCGCGGTTGTCCATGACCGCCGTGCGGCGCGTCGCGCTCTCGCCGGCACCCTCGCCGGCATCTCCGACTGAGGGAGGAAGTCATGCTCGGTCTATCCCTGGACAAGGTCCTCATCGTGCTGGTCGCCGCTGCGGTCATCATCGGCCCTACCCGGCTCCCGCACTATGCCCACCAGCTTGCCGAGTGGACACGCCGCACACGCGACGCGCTCGAGTCGATGCGCGTGCGCGCCGAGCGCGAGGGCGGGGTGCGTTTGCGGGCGGACGAGTGGCGGACGCTCGATCCGCGACGCTACGACCCGCGGACCATCATCCGCGATGCGCTCGACGCATCGCCGTCCCACCCAGGCGGCCCGCCACAGGTCGTCGTGAGCCCAGGGCGACCTGGCGTGCAGGCTCGACAGGAGTCGGATGCACACACCTGCCCGGCATGCGGAGGTGATCAGAGCGGGGTGGACGCGGAGCTGGCCGCCGTGGAGCCCGCACCGGAGGTGGCGGATCTCGAGGTGGCGGATCTCGAGGTGGCGGATCCCGAGGTGGCGGCGCCCGCGCGGCCTCGCCGTCAGCGCTGGGTGGTGGTGGGTGGCAGTTCGGGACACCCGATCAGGCGCTTGGTGGATGTCGAGGACGACGATGCGGAGCTGAACGCCGCGGCAACGCGAGGGTGACGTGAGCCTCCATCGGCGCTGCATCTTCCACGCAATCTCGCCCAGATGTTCAGTGATCCGGGCCCGTGCGGACGATCGACACGGATCGAGAGCCCGGACACCAGTGAGCCGTGCACGCGCGACACGCGCCCAGGCGCGCTGGGGGCGCCGCTCCCAGCCCTCCGGCTAGCATCGAGACGTGAACGCCCTGCCACCTGGCTATTCCGAGCCGGACGTCGAGCGCTGGATCGCCGAGCCCCCCAAGGCCGCCCAGCGCACGCCGTTCGAGCGCGACCGCGCGCGCATCGTGCATTCGAGCGCGCTGCGCCGGCTGGGTGCCAAGACCCAGGTGCTGGGCCTCGGGTCGGGCGACTTTGTCCGGACCCGGCTCACGCATTCGCTCGAGGTGGCGCAGGTGGGCCGCGAACTCGGCAAGGCGCTCGGGTGCTCGCCCGACATCGTGGATGCGGCGTGTCTCGCGCATGATCTGGGACACCCTCCCTTCGGGCACAACGGCGAGCGGGCACTCGACAAGGTCGCCAAGGACATCGGCGGCTTCGAGGGCAATGCTCAGACGCTGCGACTCGTCACGCGCCTCGAGCCCAAGTCCGTGGATCCGGCGACGGGCCGCTCCGTTGGCCTGAACCTCACCAGAGCGAGCCTGGACGCGGTGGTCAAGTACCCGTGGCGTGAGCCGGCCGCGCCACTACGCCCTGACGGCACGCCCACCCGCAAGTTCGGCGTCTACGAGGACGATCTGCCGGTGTTCGAGTGGCTCCGCGAGGGATCGGTGGGCACCCACCAGAGCTTCGAGGCGCAGGTGATGGACGTCGCGGACGACATCTCGTACTCGGTGCACGACGTCGAGGACTCGATCGTCTACCGCGCGGTCAAGCTGTCCGTGCTGCGCGACCCTGGCCAGGCGAGGGCCGTTGTCGAGCACGCTCGCGAGTGGTACGGCGGCGCGACCGATGACGACGCGCTGCTCGCGGCCCTCGAGCGGCTGCGCACTTTCCAGTGGTGGGCCGAGGACTACGACGGCACTCGCGAGTCGCTCGCTGCGCTCAAGGACATGACCAGCCAACTCATCGGCCGCTTCGCGCAGGGCATCTTCGACGCGACGCGGGCACAGCACGGCGACGGTCCGCTGACCCGCCACCATGCGTCCCTGGTGGTGCCTCAGGACACCCTCGACGAGATCATGATCCTCAAGGGCATCGCGGTGCACTTCCTCATGGCTCCGCGGGAGACGAGCCCGACCTACGGCAAGCAGCGCCGCGTGCTTCGCGAGCTGGTCGCGGCGCTGGCAGACAGGGGAGCGGACGCGATGGAGCCGCAGTTCGCGGTCGACTATCGAGCGGCCTCAGGAGATGCCGAACGGCTGCGCGTCGCGGTGGACCAGGTCGCGTCGCTCACGGACACGTCTGCGTACAACTGGCACCACAAGTACTGCGGGCAGGCGTAGGCGGTCAGGCCGTCGGTGCGCTCACGGCGTCATCCGGGGCGCGGCGCCCGCCGCGCAGCAGCACCACGAGTGCGATCACCGGCAGCGCGAGCGGCACCCATCCGTAGGCCGAGCCGTAGCCGGTCCACACCGTCTCGTCGGGCCACAGTTCCGGCGCCGCGTAGCCCAGCGTCCCCACCACCAGCACGCCCACGAGCTCGACCGCGGTTCCCACGATCGCGACGCGCCGCCAGCCGCGCCACAGCGCCACCGCGATGAGGACGTAGAGCAGGGCCGATGCGCCCGACACCAGGTAGGGAAGCGGCGCGTCCGCGAGCTTGGTGGTGATCTGCACCACGGAGCGCCCGGTCGCGGCGAGGCCGAGCACCGCGTACGCGGCGATGAGCAGGATGCGTCCGATCGCGTTCATGCGGCTCCCAGGATGACGGCGATGCGCCAGGCGAGCACCGCGGCGGCGATGCCGACGATCACCGCGGCCCCGCCGTCCACGCGCGCGATCTGGTCCGGCTGCAGGACGGGGCGGTTGGGGTCGGGATCCGCGGCAGCCGCGTCTGGTGCGCCGAGGCGCCCGATGCCCATGAGGGGCAGGATCACGATGGTCGCCAGCAGGTAGCCGATGGTCAGCACCAGTCCCGCGTCATTGCCGCTGAGCAGCAGCACCACCACGGCAATGGCCTGAACGCCCGTCGCGCTCCACAGTGCGGTCACCGCCCACTCGAGGACCCGGTGCGCGCGAATCCACGCCATCGTCACGCCGCCGAGCACGACGACGAGCGCGCTCACCACCAGCACCGCGGGGTAGATCCCCGCGCTGTAGATCCCCATGCAGGAACTCTCGCTTCGCGGCTGCTACTGCTGCTGCGCCTGCTTCACCCGCATCGGCAGGCGCGAGACCTCTTCGCCGTCGATCGAGATGACCCAGGAGAACATGCCCGCCTCGGCGAAGCGCAGGCCGTCGATAGTGAAGGCGAAGCACGCGACCTGCTCGTCGCCGTCGGCCAGCTGCGGCGGGCGGCCCAGCGTGAACTCGCCGCCCATGGCGCGGACCGGCTGCGGCTTGCC
>NZ_CAJXJX010000012.1 GCF_913055775.1 uncultured Demequina sp.
GTCGGCGTGGACCGCACAGCACGGACCGGCGTCGCGCTGGTGACAGCGACCGCGCGCTCGTGCGAACGCGAGGGCTTCGCCGCGCTGCGTCAGTTGGCGTCGGAGTCCTGAGCGCCGCCGCTCTTCCACGCCGGATGCCCGGCGCGCGCGTCCGCGCGGTGCAGCTCGAGCGCGAGGCGCGCGTCGACGTCGGCCAGTTCGCGCTCGGCCTCCGCCAGCGGGTCCTCATCGCCTTCAGTTGCAGGCTCCGCGGTCGTGCCGCCCACGAACGCGTACGCGAGGCCGATGACGACCATGCCGCCGATGAGGTTGCCCAGGCCCACCCACAGCATGCTCGTTCCGAAGGCCGCCCACGAGACGTCCACCGAGGCGTCGCCCAGGACGCCCAGACCGTAGATGGTCATGTTCGCGACCACGTGCTCGAAGCCCGCCGCGATGAATCCGAGCACGCCCCAGAAGACGACGATCGCCTTCGCGGTCTCGCTGCGCACACGGGACGCGGCCCAGATCGCGCCGGACACCAGCACGTTGCACAGGATGCCGCCGAACAGCATCTCCGTGGCCGAGTGCCCCATCTTGGACTCGAGCAGCCCGTCGAGCATGCCCGCCGTGGCGGACGAGTGCAGGATGCCCGTCTGGATCAGCGCCCAGGCGAACAGCAGCGATCCCGCGAGGTTGCCCAGGAACACGAAGACGAGGGTGCGCGCGGCCTGCCACGACGTGATGGTGCGGCGCAGCGCGCCGATGGGCAGGATCATCATGGCGGAGGTCGCGAGCTCGCCGCCGGCGAAGACCACGAAGGTCAGGGCGATCGCGAAGACCGCGCCGGACACGAGGCGAGTCGCGGGTGAGTCGACGGCGTCGAAAGGCCCTGCGGCGGCCAGCATGAGCGTCACGCCGATGCCGATCCACATGCCCGCGAGCATCGCCGCGACGACAAACCTCAGCGGTCGGCGGGTGCCGGCGACCTTGGTGGCCGCGGCGTCCGCTTGCGCGGTCACGGAGTCGGGGATGCTCAGCACTCATCTACGCTACGGGGTCCATCCACGGGGCCGCGGGGGCTTTGGTCCGGGGTTGGACCTGCTGCCTCCGTCCCGGTGACGCCGCGGTCGGTCGCATCCACAGGCCAGGTGCGAGCCATCACCTGATCGGGCCCGATGTCAGAGGCCTCTGATGAGATCAGTGCATGGCCCACAACCACGAGATCCAACCCGAGTACGGCGCGACTGCCGCCGGCTCGGGGGACGTTCTCGTGCGCGCTCGCGCGGCGGTGGGAAACGGGTCAGGGCTCTCGGGCCTGGACCTGTCCGCCATGCCCCAGGGCGAGCTGCGCGCCTGGGGCGAGGCGCTCGGTCGCGTGCGTCGCGAAGTCGACGTCATGCTCGCCAAGGTCTCGCACGCGCAGGCGGCCCGGTCGACCTCGGAGGACAGCGCTGCCGGCATGTCACGGCGCAACGGCAAGCCCAGCCCCACGCACCTGATCGCCGGCCAGACGGGAGGGTCGGAGTTCGACGCGAACCGCCTGATCGACGTCGGCGGCGCGCTCGATGGCGCTCAGCAGGAGCCTCAGGCGCCAGACGGTCACGCACCGGAGCCGCACGCTCCCGAACCTCGGACTCCCGGAGACCCCGCCGGCGCTCCGGACCCGGCTCCGGAGGCTGGGCCCACGTTCATGGTCGTCGCGGCGGCTGTCGAAGCCGCCGATATCAGTGTCGAGGCCGCCTCGAAGATCACCCGCATGCTCAGGTCCGTGCACGGTGTCGCGGATCCCGAGGCCTGGGCGCGCGCGGAGCGGGAACTGGTGGCCAAGGCGAAGCTGCTCGAGATGGCGAAGCTCAACCGCGCGATACGTCAGACCGAGGCACGCCTGCACCGCCAGGGCATCGAGGAGCGCGAGCAGGAGGCGCGGCAGGCCCGGTACCTCAAGGTGTTCGAGGACCCGCACGGCATGATCCGCATCGACGGCCGCCTCGATGTCGAGACAGCCGCGCCTGTCAAGGCCGCGCTCGACGCCCTCGTGGGCGCCTCGCTGCGCGCCAAGCGGGACCGTCCGTCCCTCACTCCCGACGTGCGCACACCCGCGCAGATGCGCGCGGACGCCTTGGCCCTGCTCGCTCGCCACGTGCTCAAGTGCGAGGACGAGGCACTTCCAGGCGCAGGCACGACCGTCGTGATCCGCATGAGCGCGACGGACGCTCAGGGTGACCTCGACGCCAGCGGTCGTGCGGACGACGCGGGGGTCCCGCGGACCGTGCGGGAGGCGCGGGTCGACGGGATCGGTCAGCCCATCTCGGCGGCCGCCGCTCGCCGCCTGGGAGGCGAGGCCGGCATCGTCCCGGTGCTCCTGACCGCGGACGCGGCGGTGCTGAACCTGGGGCGTGACGTGCGACTGTTCACCCGAGCGCAGAAGCTCGCCCTGATCGAGCGTGATGGCGGATGTGCGATGTGCGGCGCTCCGCCGTCGTGGTGCGAGGCCCACCACATCCGTGAGTGGTCGCGAGAATCGGGTCGCACCGACCTCGACAACGGCGTGATGCTGTGCACCCGCTGTCATCACGATGTGCACCGCCAAGGGTGGCGCATCCACGCCACGCCCACGCAGGTATGGTTCACGCCACCCGCGTCCATCGACCGCGACCGCAGGCGAAGGCCCGGCGGGCGCATGCTCCATGATGGCGACGCGCTCGCGCCCGCCGCTCTCGAGGAACTCGAGCGCGCAGCCGACGACGCCACAGAGGCCGCAGCCTCGCGACGCGTGACTCGTGCCCCGGGGGAGGGCTCTGTCTCGGGTCAGGGATCGCTCCTGCATCGGAGCACGAGCCCGTGCGCGGTGAAGCGACTCCGGTGCGGGGACGTCGCCACGAGGCCGCGGCGCGCGCTTGCGCCGCTGTGAGCACTGCGCTCGCGCGTGCAGGGAATCACCCTGACCCGGCGCCCGCACCGGATTTGCGGGTTCAGCCCGCACCGGACGTGAGGGTTCGGCCCGCACCGGGCTTGCCGGATCAGCCCGCACCCGACTTGGGGGATCAGATGAGGCGCGGGTCCTGGTCCCGCCTAGGCCTGACGACGCAGGCTCATGGCCCGCTGCGCCTCGCGGTCGTCCTGCTTCTGGCGGAGCGTCTGCCGCTTGTCGTAGAGCTTCTTGCCTCGGCCGATGCCGATCTCGAGTTTCGCACGGCCCTTCACGAAGTACAGCCTCAGCGGCACGATCGTGAAGCCCTTCTCGCGGGTCTTGACCAGGAGCTCGTCGATCTCCGCGTGGTGCAGCAGCAGCTTCCGGCGACGGCGAGGCGCGTGATTGGTCCACGTTCCCTGCACGTACTCCGGGATGTGGACGTTCTCGAGCCACGCCTCGGTGCCCTCGACGTGCACGTAGCCGTCCCCGATGGACGCGCGACCTTCCCGCAGAGCCTTGACCTCGGTGCCCTGCAGCACGAGGCCCGCCTCATAGGTCTGGTCGATGAAGTAGTCATGCCTGGCCGACCGGTTGGTCGCGACCACCTTCTCGCCTGCCATGACTCACCTCCTCGACTCGGTGCTCCCGCGGGAGCTGGACACGCACAGACGCGAGGTACGAGTGTAGGCGATCCGCGCATCGGCCGGGCGCGAGACGTTCCCGCGGTACTACGGGAAGTTCGGCAGCAGCGTCTCCGGGTTGACCACCACGCCGTTGACGTAGGTCTCGAAGTGCAGGTGGCAGGCCGTCGACGAACCGGTGTTGCCGGAGTACCCGAGCAGGTCGCCGCGCGCGACCTTCTGGCCCGACCGAACCGCGTAGCTCGACAGGTGGTTGTAGTTCGTGATGAGCGACTTGCCGCCCACGTAGCCGTGGTCGATCAGCACCTGGTTGCCGTAGCCGGGCTGATAGGTCGCCCATTCGACGGTGCCCGTCGCCGCGGCATAGATGGGCGTGCCGCAGTACGCGCGCAGGTCAGTCCCGGCGTGGAGCCGGGCGTAGCCGTAGATGGGGTGCACGCGCATGCCGAACGACGACGTCTTGTATGGCACCTTGGTGGGGAACGAGAGGTAGCCCTTGCCGAGCGTGTTCGACTGAGCGGCGGCGGCGCGGCGCGCGGCCTCCTCCCGCGCCTCGGCGGCCTCCTTCTTCTCGAACAGCGCCAGCACCTGGTTGCGGAGCTGCCGCTGGAGCCGCTCGTTCTCCTCCTGCTGGGCGATGAAGGCCTCGCGCTGCGACTCGAGGTACTGGCGCAGCTCCTCCTGCTCGTCGAGCAGCACCTCGACCTCGTCGCGCTTGACCTGGGCCTCGTCGCGCAGGCCCTCGAGCTTGACAACGAGCGCATCGGCCTCGGCCTTCAGCTCGGCGATGTAGTCGCGCACCGCCTCCTGACGCGCACCGCGGTTGCGGTTCACCGCCGCGATTTCGTCCAGCTCGGCGAGGGTGTTCGACTGCACCCGCGCGGCCGACTGCTGCGCCGTGTACTCGTCGACGAACTCGCGAGTGTCCGCGGAGCCGAACACGATGTCCAGCCCGGCAGTCGCATCGTCGCCCTTGTAGGTCTCGCGCGCGATCGCGGCGACGAGCGCCTCCAGGTGTGCGGTGCGCTCCTCGTCCTCGGCGATCTGCTCGGTGATCGCGGCGTCCTGTGCCTCGGCAGCCGCCAGCTTGTCGGCGACGATCCCCTGCTCGACCACGGCAGCATCGACCTTGCGATCGGCCTCCTCGAGCTCCTCCTGAGCGACCTCCAGATCCGCGTTGAGGGCCCGCAGCTGCGCGTCGGCCTCGACGATGCGCGCATCGGTGTCCTCGAGAGCGTGAGCGATCTCGTCCGCCCGCGCCTCCGCGGCCCGGCGCTCCGCCTCGGTGTCGTCGATCTCGTCCTGATAGTCGTCCGAGGACTTGGCGGCGGCCGAGTCGCCGAGCGCCGAAGCCGCTCCTACGGCGTAGCCCGTCATGATGGCGACCGCGAGGATCGCCGCCACCACCAGAACCAGCCTGCGGGTACCGCTCATGCGCGCGTGTACCTCCCGAGCGTGACCAGCGACGCGAGCGCGGCGAGGCCCACGGCGATCGCGATCAGCCACGGTGCGACCGTCCACACGTCGTCGCGCCCGATGTAGTCCACCCACACGATCGACCCCGTCAGCCAGTCCTCGACCAGGTACCGGGCGCCGAGCCACAGGCCGCCGATCGCCAGAAACGCTCCGGCGGTCGCCGCCACGGCGCCCTCGAGCACGAACGGCATCTGGATGAGGCTCTTCGACGAGCCGACCATCCGCATGATCGTGGTCTCACGGCGGCGGCTCAGCGCGGACAGCCGGATCGTGGTGGTGATGAGCAGCACGGCGGCGAGCATCATCACCGCGGCGAGGCCCGCGGCCACGAATGTCGCCGCGTTCAGGAACGTGAACAGCTGGTCGAAGACCTCGCGCTGATCCTGGACCTCCTCGACGCCCGTCAGGCCGGCGGTCGCGTCGGCGACCACCTGGAACTGCTCGGGGTCGGACAGCTTGACGCGGAAGACGGGGCCCAGGTCCGCGGCATCGAGCTGCGAGTACACACCGGTGTCGTCGGAGGCGACGATGTTCTCGTAGACCTCCTCGCGGGTCTCGTAGTAGACCTCGTCCACGAGGTTCGCGACGGAGCCCTCCTCCAGGACCGCGAGGATGTCGGCCTCCTGAGCGGCGGTGACGCCGCCGGAGGCGCACTGCTCGAACAGCGAGTTCTCGGGGCACAGGAAGATCGACACCTCGACCTTGCCGTACCAGGCGTCGCGCAGTTGCTGCACCTGCATCTGCGTGAGGGCGGCCGCGCCCACGAAGGTCAGCGACACGAAGGTCACGAGCACCACGGACAGCGCCATGGTCGAGTTGCGTCGGAGCCCGTTCCAGACCTCGCCGAGAATGAACCGCAGGCGCATCAGACGGTCTCCAGTCCATAGACGCCGCGATCCTGGTCGCGCACCAGGTGCCCGCCCTTGAGCTCGATCACGCGTTTGCGCATCTGGTCCACGATCTCGTCGTCGTGCGTCGCCATCAGTACGGTGGTGCCGGTGCGGTTGATCCGGTCGAGCAGGCGCATGATGCCCACCGACGTCCCGGGGTCGAGGTTGCCCGTGGGCTCGTCGCACAACAGGATCGGAGGCCGGTTCACGAACGCGCGCGCGACAGCGACGCGCTGCTGCTCGCCGCCGGACAGCTCGTGCGGCAGCCGCCGCTCCTTGCCCGCGAGACCCACGAGCTCGAGCATCTCCGGAACGTTTTGCTCGATCTCGCGCCGGGACTTGCCGATCACCTGCAGGGCGAAGGCCACGTTCTGATACACGGTCTTGTTAGGAAGCAGGCGGAAGTCCTGGAACACCGCGCCGATCTCGCGCCGCAGGTGCGGCACGCGCCAGCTCGACAGCCGGTTGAGGTGGCGGCCGGCCACGTAGACGTCGCCCACCGTGGGGCGCTCCTCGCGCAGGATCAACTTGAGGAACGTGGACTTGCCGGACCCCGAGGAGCCCACGAGGAACACGAAGTCCCCGCGCTCGATCTCCACGGAGACGTTGTCGAGCGCAGGCCGTGCACCGCGGGTGTAGACCTTGCTGACGTTATCGAGTCGAATCATGCTTCCAAGCACGGGGGGACGGACCCGCGCTTCTTGCAGGGTAGGAAGGCGCCGCAGCTATCGGGGTCAGGCGCGCCGGAGCGCGGGTGCGAGATGGGTCACAGCGCGGACACGCGCACACGCGTCGGCTGCGCTAGCGTCGAAGCCGAGGAGGGACGCCATGGCCGACGCACCGCCCGTGCCTGCTGAGGTCGAGGACGCGATCTCCGGGTATCCGGACGAGGTGCAGGATCGGATCCTCGAGCTCCGGGCCCTCGTGTGGGACGTGGTCCGTGACAGCGAGGACATCGGCGCGGTGCGTGAAGCGCTCAAGTGGGGCCAGCCCAGCATCCTGCCCGTGCGCCCGCGCACCGGGACCACCCTACGCATCGACCGCATCGGCTCCGGGTCGGACGTCGCGATCCTGACGCACTGCCAGACCAGCCTGGTCGACGAGTTCCGCGCCGAGCACGGCGACCTGCTCGAGTACGACGGCACTCGCGCCGTGATCGTGCCCGCGACCGGCGAGCTACCGGTCGAGGAGCTGCGCGCCCACGTGCGCTCGGCCCTGGTGTATCACCGGCGCTGATCCGAGTCCGGTCCCGGGCCTCTCGCTTCAGGCGTCGGCGGACTGCTGCTGGCGGCGCCAGCGGATGCCGGCGTCGATGAAGCCGTCGAGGTCGCCGTCGAAGACCACCTGGGGGTTGCCCACCTCGTGGCCGGTGCGCAGATCCTTGACGAGCTGCTGCCCGTAGAGGAAGTACGAGCG
Source organism: uncultured Demequina sp. (assembly GCF_913055775.1). Taxonomy (GTDB): domain Bacteria; phylum Actinomycetota; class Actinomycetes; order Actinomycetales; family Demequinaceae; genus Demequina. The sequence continues at coordinate 7,320 of NZ_CAJXJX010000012.1, forward strand.
CATCTGGTCGCCCCAGCTCGCCTTGATGTCGCCCGCGAGCTCCTTCTTCTGCGCGGCCTCCTCCTCCTTCTTGAGCAGGAGCAGGCGCGACTGCAGCACGCGCATCGCGGCGGCACGGTTCTGGATCTGCGACTTCTCGTCCTGCATCGACACGACGATGCCCGACGGCAGGTGGGTGATGCGCACAGCGGAGTCGGTGGTGTTCACCGACTGCCCGCCGGGGCCGGACGAGCGGAAGACGTCGACCTTGATGTCGCTCTCCGGCACCTCGATGTGGTCGGTGGACTCGATCTGCGGGATCACCTCGACCGCGGCGAAACTGGTCTGGCGCTTGTCTGCCGAGCCGAACGGGCTGATGCGCGCGAGGCGGTGCGTGCCGGCCTCGACGGACAGCGTGCCGAAAGCGTACGGGGCGTTGAGCTCGAAGGTCGCCGACTTGATGCCCGCGCCCTCCGCGTACGACGTGTCGAGCACCTTGGTCGCGTAGCCGTGGCGCTCGGCCCACCGCAGATACATGCGCAGCAGCATCTCCGCGAAGTCGGTGGCGTCGTCACCGCCGGCGCCCGAGCGAATCGTGACGACCGCATTGCGCTCGTCCCACTCCCCCGTCATCAGCGTCCGGACCTCCATGGCGGACAGGTCCGTCTTGACCTTGCCGAGTTCAGAAGCGGCCTCCTCGAGCGTCGCCTCGTCCTCGCCTTCGACACCCAGCTCCACCAGCACCTCGAGGTCGTCGATCCGGCCGCGCATGGTGGACAGCCGCTCGAGCTCGTTGTTGGCGCTGCTGAGCGCGGTGGTGACCGCCTGCGCATTCTCCTGGTCGTCCCACAGGTCGGGCGCGGCGGCCTGCTCCTCAAGCTCGGCGACCTTCGCTCGCAGGTTCTCCGGGTCGCTCACGGCCTCGATCTGCTCGAAGGTTCCGCGCAGTGCGGCGATCTCGGCGGGGAAGTCGGTATCCACGACAGACGAGTCTATCGGCCGATGCGCATGGTGCTCGGTCGCGCCGACGTCGCCCCTCGTATGCTCGACCCATGAGCGACGAGCAGGCGACTGACGCTCCCCCCGTGCCCACGCATCGGCTCCTCATGGCGATCACGCTTCCCGCGCTCGTCATCGGTGTGATGACCGGCGTTCTGCTGTGGGGCATCGACGAGGTCGCGCTGGTGCTGGAACACCTGTGGTGGGAGCACCTGCCGGAGTGGCTGGGCTTCGCGCCCGATGCGGCGTGGTGGATCGTGGGCGTGCTCACCATCACGGGCACGGCCGTCGGGCTGGTGCTCCGGTATGCCCCGGGCCGCGGCGGGCACGACCCTGCCAAGGTCGAGCTGGTGGCGCCACCGCTGCCGCTGTCCGCGCTGCCCGGCGTCGCACTCGCCCTGATCCTGGGCCTCGCAGGCGGCATCTCGCTGGGCCCGGAGAGTCCCATCATCGCGATCGCGATCGCCGTATCCGTGTGGTTCACGCGCCGGTTCGCGAAGAAGATCTCGGTCGAGATGGCGCTCATGATGGCGGCCTCCGGGATGCTCGGGGCGATGTTCGGCTCACCCGTCGCCGCGGCGCTGCTGCTCACCGAGATGGTGGCCGCCGCGAAGCGCGGCGGCCTGCTGTGGGACCGGCTGTTCGGGCCCGTGGCGGCCGCCGCTGCCGCCGCGATCACGGCCGACGCCCTGGGCGTCGCGCTCGAGATGCCGGAGGGGGTGGGATACGACGGCGCCACCGTCATGCAGGTCGTGTGGGGCATCGTCGCCGCGCTGGTCGCCGCCCTCGTCAGCATCGCCGGCGCGTGGGCCATGCCGCGCGTGTGGCGGCTCCTGCGCCGCCTGAGCAGCCCCGTCCTCTACGCCACGGTGGGCGGCCTCGCGCTGGGCGTGCTGGGCGTGATCGGCGGACCCATCACGCTGTTCAAGGGCGCCGAGCAGACCGGAGAGCTCATCTCGCGAGCGCCCGACATGTCCACGTGGGAGCTGGTGCTCGTCACGCTCGTCAAGGTCGCAGCCCTCACGATCGCCGCGGCAGCGGGCTTCCGGGGAGGCCGCATCTTCCCTGCGGTGTTCATCGGCGCCGCCGCAGGCCTGGCGGTGCAGTCCGTGGTGCCGGACCTGCCGATCCTCATGGCCGTGGCGTGCGGCGTGCTGGGCGCGGTCCTGGCCGTGGGTCGCGATGGGTGGCTCGCGCTGTTCATCGCCGTCGCGGTCAGCGGAGAGATCGACATGCTGGCGGTCCTGTGCATCGTGGTGCTGCCGACCTGGCTGCTCGTCACCTCGTCGCCCGAGATGCTGGTCCAGGACGAGGACGACCAGATCGATCCGCACAACGTGACCGCGGCCTGACCGCACAGGCGACCAAGCACAACCAGGACACGGGAAAGCCCCGGTACCGAAGTACCGGGGCCCCGTTCGCGCCGGTTGTGTCCGGACCGACGACGACTGGCGGGATCCGCGCGCCCGGGCGGGTGGCCCGGGCCGCGTCCCTACTTCGCGGCCTTCTTGGCGCGCGAGGTCTTGGCGGCGGCCTTGGCCTTGGGGGCCTCGGCCTTGACCGCACGGTTCTTGACGTCCTCGTAACGGACGCCGTAGTAGGCGGCCTCCATCATCACCTTCATGTCGGCCAGCATCGGCAGGCGCGGGTTCGCGGGTGCGCACTGGTCCTCGTAGGCGTTCATGGCGAGGGTGTCGAGCGAGCTCAGGAACTCGGCCTCGTCGAGGCCCACCTCCTGGAAGGACCGCTCGATGCCGACCTTGTCGCGCAGCTCCTCGACGGCCGTGGCGTAGGCCTCGACGGCCTCCTCCGGGGTCGAGTGGGCCAGACCCAGCATCTTGGCGATCGCCTGGAAGCGCTCGGGCGCCACGTACGACTCCTGCTTGGGCCACGAGGTCGGCTTGGTCGGGACCTTGCCGTTGTAGCGGATCACGTGCGGGAGGTACACGGCATTGGTGCGGCCGTGCGCGACGTGGAACATCGATCCCGTGACGTGGCTCATCGCGTGCACGAGGCCCAGGAACGCGTTGCCGAAGGCCATGCCCGCGATGGTTGCGGCGTTGTGCATCTTCTCGCGCGCCTGCTCGGCGCTGCCGCCCACGGTGACCGACTCCTCGATGTTCTCGAAGACCAGCCGGATGGCCTGCAGGGCCATGCCGTCGGTGAAGTCGTTCGCGTAGACGGACACGAACGCCTCGGTCGCGTGGGTGAGAGCGTCAAAGCCGGAGTCCGCGGCCACCCGCGAGGGCAGGTTGGCCGTCAGCACCGGGTCCACGATCGCCACGGTCGGGGTCAGCGCGTAGTCCGCGAGCGGGTACTTGCGGCCCGTGTCGGTGTCAGTGATGACCGCGAACGGGGTGACCTCCGCGCCGGTGCCCGACGTGGTCGGGATGCACACGAGCTTGGCGAGCTCGCCCAGCTTGGGGAACGCGAAGGCGCGCTTGCGGACGTCGAAGAACTTCTCCTTCAGGTCGCTGAAGACCACGTCCGGGTGCTCGTACATGAGCCACATGACCTTCGCGGCGTCCATGGGCGAGCCTCCGCCCACCGCGATGAGCGTGTCGGGCTTGAATGCCCGCAGTACCTCGGCACCGGCCTTCACGGTCTTGATCGACGGCTCCGGCTCGACGTTGTCGATGATCTGCACGGAGATCTTGTTCTCGCGGCGGTTGAGCACGTCGAGGATCTTGTCGACGATGCCGATGCGAGTCATGGTCGAGTCCGTGATGATCGTGACGCGCTCGACGTCGGGCATCGACTTGAGGTACCGGATCGAGTTGGGCTCGAAGTAGGTCTTGGCCGGCACCTTGAACCACTGCATGTTGTTGTTCCTCCGGCCGATGCGCTTGACGTTCACGAGGTTCACGGCGGTGACGTTATTGCTCACCGAGTTGTGTCCGTAGGAGCCGCAGCCCAGGGTCAGCGACGGCAGGAAGGCGTTGTAGATGTCGCCGATGCCGCCCTGGCTCGAGGGCGAGTTGGTGATGACGCGGACGGCCTTCACACGGCGGCCGAACTCCTGGATGAGCGCCTGGTCGGTCGCGTGGATCGCGGCCGAGTGGCCCAGGCCGTGGAACTCGACCATCTGCTCGGACATCAGCAGGCCCTGCTCGGTCGAGTCAGCCTTGAGGACGGCCAGCACCGGGCACAGCTTCTCGCGGGTCAGCGGCTCCGACTCTCCGACCTCGGAGACCTCGGCGAGGATGATCGACGTCTCCTCCGGCACCTCGAAGCCTGCCTGCTCGGCGATCCACTGCGGCGACTTGCCCACGACGGTGGGGTTGAGCTTCGCACCCGCGCAGTTCGCGCCGTTGGCCTGGACGCCGAAGATGAACTCCTCGAGCTTGGCCTTCTCGTCAGCGGTCACGCGGTAGGCGTGCAGGCGGTCGAGCTCGGCGAGGGCCTCGTCGTAGATGCTCGCGTCGATGATCGCGGCCTGCTCCGACGCGCAGACCATGCCGTTGTCGAAGGCCTTCGAGATGACGATGTCGTTGATGGCCCTCTTGAGCTTGGCCGACTCGTGGATGTAGGCGGGCACGTTGCCGGCGCCGACGCCCAGGGCAGGCTTGCCGCAGCTGTAGGCCGCCTTCACCATCGCGTTGCCGCCGGTGGCGAGGATCAGCGCGACGCCATCGTGGTTCATCAGCGCGTTGGTCGCGTCGATGGAGGGCGCCTCCACCCACTGGATGCAGTTCTCGGGCGCGCCGGCCTCGATCGCGGCGTCACGCACGATGCGGGCGGCCGCCACGGACGAGTTCTGCGCGCTCGGGTGGAACGCGAAGATGATCGGGTTGCGGGTCTTGAGAGCGATGAGCGACTTGAAGATGGCCGTCGACGTGGGGTTGGTCACGGGGGTGACGCCGCAGATGACGCCCACGGGCTCGGCGATCTCGGTGATGCCTAGCAGCGGGTCGTCGTTGATGACGCCCACCGTCTTCATGGGACCCATCGAGTGGGTGACGTGCTCGCACGCGAAGATGTTCTTCACGGCCTTGTCCTCGAACACCCCGCGGCCGGTCTCTTCGACGGCCTTCACGGCGAGATCGCCGTGCTGGTTCAGGGCTGCGACGGACGCCTTCTTGACGAGCAGGTTGACGTCGTCCTGGGTGAAGGCCGAGTAGTCGTCGAGCGCCTTCTGGGCGTTGGCGACCAGGCGGTCGATCTCCTCGGCCACTGAGGGGGCCGTGGCGGTGGATTCGGCGGTGGCGGTCATGGCGATTCCTCCCGGGAAGGTGGGGCGCACCCTGCGTCCCTGATACTTCGAATCTAGGGTGCAGGCGGACACCTTCCCAGGGGCATAGGTCCCGGGGACCTAGGACCCAGACGCACGCCGTTGTGGTCACCTACGAGGGATGATGACGGCCCCGGCGCCGAGGCCCGGCTTCCTTCACTCTCCAGAAGCTGGGCCTTGCGTCGGCACGCTCCGTCTCCCTAGCCGGTGAAGAGCGCTGCGGCCTTGATGACCGTCTGGCTCACGCCGTACAGGAGTCCCGATCCGACGATCACCCACAGGACGATCGCCAGCGGGTTGGACGAGTGGCGGGGCGCCTCATTGCGGTCGCTCATGATCATCCCTTCGTTGACGCGAGCTGGTTGTCGGTGGTGTCGCCTGCCAGCGGCGGCGTGGACGCCGACGGCGGCCCGTCGGCGTGGTGACGCTCGTGGTCAGGAACCGCGTCCGCGTGCTCGAGCCACTTGGCCGCCACGGGGCGCACGAGCAGGTTGGCGACGAAGCCGACGCAGAGGACGCCGACCATGACCAGCAGCGAGGGCCGGTACAGGTCCGAGCCTTCGAGACCCTGGCCCTCGAGCGCGTCGAGCACCGAGTTGATGATGAGCGGCCCGGCCACGCCGGCGGCGGACCACGCCGTCAGCAGACGACCGTGGATCGCCCCCACCTCGAACTCCCCGAACACATCCTTGAGGTAGGCGGGGATCGTGGCGAACCCGCCGCCGTAGAAGCTGATGATCAGCACCACGAGCGGCACGAACAGCGCGATGGACGCCGGCCCGAACAGCGCGACGGCCGTGTACGCGAGCGCTCCCACGCCGAGGTACATGACGTATGTGAGCTTGCGCCCGATGACGTCCGACAGGCTCGACCAGCCGATGCGGCCCGCCATGTTGGCGAGCGACAGCAGCCCCACGAAGCCGGCAGCGGCCGCGGCGGTGATCTGCGGGAAGTAGTCCTCGATCATGGGCTTCGCGTTCTCGAGGATGCCGATGCCCGCAGTGACGTTGGTGAAGAGCACGATCCACAGGAACCAGAACGCCGGGGTCTTGATCGCGTTCTTGGCGCTCACCTGGCCGCCGCTCGAGACCTTGGCGCGGTGCTCCGACGGCTCCCAGCCGTCGGGCAGCCAGCCCTTGGCGGGAACGCGGATCACGGCCGCTCCCAGCAGCATCAGCGTGAAGTACAGCGCGCCCAGCGTGAGGAAGGACGGCACGAGCGCCTCGGACGGCTCATCAGCGTAGGTGCTGAGCAGGAACTGCGACAGCGGTGCGGCGAGCATGGCGCCTCCGCCGAATCCCATGATCGCCAGTCCCGTCGCGAGACCGGGACGGTCCGGGAACCACTTGATCAGCGTGGACACCGGCGAGATGTACCCCAGTCCCAGTCCGATGCCGCCCAGGACGCCGTACCCCAGGTAGACGAGCCACAGCTGCTCCGACGCGACGCCCAGCGACGCGATGCCGAAGCCTCCCGCCCACGAGAACGCGGCGACCACCATCGTGGCGCGCGGGCCGGTGCGCTCCATCCACCGGCCCCCGAAGGCGGCCGACAGGCCCAGCATCACGATCGAGATCGAGAAGATCATGCCGATCTGGGTGTGCGTCGCGTCGAAGCGATCGATGAGCGCGTCCTTGAAGACGCTGAAGGCATACACCTGGCCGATGCTGAGGTGCACGGCGAGCGCGGCCGGGGGCACCAGCCAGCGGTTGTACCCGGGCGGCGCGATGGTGCGGTCACGGCTGAGGACGGACATCATTGTTCTCCCTGTGTGAGGACTTCCGATTCCCTCATGCTTCCGCTCGACCGGCGCGATCGAAAGGGACCAAGGGCCTATCGCGTGCGGACCCCGGAGTGTGATACCCCTATGGGTATCTGGAGCACCCCGAGCCCAGCGCACCCGCAGCGCGACGAGAGGACCACGAGCCATGACCCGACCTGACGCCGCCGTGGCACAGCAGACCCCGAGCCTCGCGCACCTGCCCGTCGGTGCATTTGCCATCGTCATGGGTCTCGGCGGCACGGCCGTCGCCTGGGAGCGTGCGCACCAGCGCTGGGGCCTGCCCGCGATCGTGGGCGAGGCGGTGGCCTGGCTGGGACTCGCCGTGCTCGCCACGCTCACCGTGGCGTACGCGCTCAAGCTCGCCCGCCACCCCAGCGCCGTGGTCGCCGAGTGGCGCCATCCCGTGCGCTCAGCGTTCGCCGCCAGCGTCGCCGTCGCTCCGCTCGTCCTCGCCGTGGCGATGCTGGAGACCGCGCCCGCGCTCTCGGCCGGCCTGTGGTGGGTGGGCGCGTCACTCATGGCCGTGGTGACCGTGGGCGCGCTGCGCACGTGGATCGCCGATGCGGAGATCCAGCCCGGCCACGTGCACCCCGCCTGGTTCATCCCCGTCGTCGGCAACCTGGTCGCGCCGCTCGCGGGAGTGGACCACGCCCCCGTGCAGGTGTCGTGGTACTTCTTCGGCGTCGGCGCCGTCTACTGGCTGGGGCTGCTTCCCGTGGTGCTGTCGCGCCTGTTCATCGCGGGGGTCATGCCCCCTCGGCTCGCCCCCACGCTCGCCATCCTGGTGGCCCCGCCGGCGGTGGGCGCACTCGCGTGGGTGCGCCTGGGAGGCGCGTGGAGCGATCCCCTCGCCCAGGTGCTGCTTGCGGTCGTGCTGCTGCAGGTCGCCCTGCTCGCCTCGCAGGCTCCCGCCCTGCGGGCAGTGCCCTTCGCGCTGTCCTCGTGGGCCTACACGTTCCCACTCGCCGCGGCCACGGTCGCCGTCGGCTCAGCCGCGGACGCCGGCTTGGGAGTCGCGTACGCATGGATCGCCGGTGCGCTTCTCGCGGCGACCACGGTGCTCGTCGTCGGCATGGCCGTGAGGACGGGCGTTGCCGTGCGCCGCCGGCAGATCTGCATCCCGGAGGGATGAGGCGTCAGCCGGTGACGACCTCGCCGGCCCACGCCCCGATGCCGCCCTCGAGTCCCACCGTCGCGTCGATGCCGGCCGCCGTCATGACCTCGATGGCACCGCGCGAGCGGTTGCCGGAGCGGCAGTACACGGCGTAGGAGGCGTCGGCGTCGAGTTCGCCGATGGCCTCGGCGAAGCCGGCATGCTGCAGGTTGATGTTGACCGCGCCCGGCAGGTGGCCCTGGGCGAACTCCTCGGGGGTGCGCACGTCGATGATCGTGACGCCCGGCTCCGCGACGGCGGCGGCGAAGGACGCCGCATCGACATGTGCGCCCGTGAACTCGGGCGCGGCATCGCCCTGGACGGAGGCCACGGCAGCGAGGTCCTGGTCGGCGCCGCCATCGGGCGCGCTGCACGCGGCCACCGAGACGGCGAGCGCGGCGGCGAGCGCGCCGACCTTGAGCAGGCGCGGCAGGTTCATCAGACGTGAGGAGATCATCGCACCACTATACCCCATGGGGTATTTTCCTGCGTCCGCCGCCCCGCACGCGCATCGGCCCTCGATAGACTGCGGCGCCATGACCGAGGACCCGGCCCGAGCCCAGGACCCGGCGACGGCGGGCGCCTCCGCGGAGGCGCCGCCCCGCTCCCTCGCGAACTTCCCGATCACTGCCTTCGGCATCTCGATGGGACTGTCGGGGACGTCGCTCGCGTGGCGGCGCGACTCGGACGTGCTGGAGTGGACGAGCACCACGGGTGAGGTGCTGGCGTGGATCGCGCTGGGCGCGTTCATCGCGGTCGCCATCACCTACGGAGCGAAGCTGGTGCTCCACCCCGGCGCGGTGCGGCGCGAGTGGGCGCGTCCGTCCACCATGCCCTTCGCCGGCACCCTGTCGATCTCGATGCTGCTGCTCGCCGCGACGTTCCTCGACACCGCGCCCGGCCCCGCCGCGGCGCTGTGGTGGGCGGGCGCGGTCACGCAGGTGGTGCTGACCGTGGGCATGGTGCGGGCGTGGGTCGCGCAGTCGGGCATCTCGACGCGCGACATCCATCCCGCGTGGCTCATCCCGATGATCGGCATGCTGGCGGTCCCGATCGCGGGCGTCGAGATCGCCGCCGTGGACCTCAACTGGTTCTTCTTCTCCGTGGGCGGCGTCTACTACCTCGCTCTGCTGCCGCTCGTGCTGCACCGGCTGATCGCCGTCGAGGCCATGCCCGCGGCGCTCGCGCCCACGCTCGCCGTCCTCATCGCCCCGCCCGCGGTCGCGCTCACGGCCTGGGTGAGCCTGGGCGGATCCATGGACTCGCCGCTGGCGCACGTGCTGCGCTCGCTCGTGCTGTTCCACCTGCTGCTGCTGGCGACCCAGGTCGACACGCTCCGGCGGGCGCCGTTCGCGCTGTCGTGGTGGGCGTACACGTTCCCGCTCGGCTCCGCATCCGTGGCGCTGATCGCGAGCGCGGACGCGGGCACGTGGGCGGGCCACCGGGTCGTGGGGGTCATCTGCCTCGCGATTCTCACGCTGCTCCTGGGCATGCTGACGTACCGCACGGCCGCCATGGCATGGCGCGGGGACCTGTTCCGGCCGCAGAAGGTCTGAGCGGCGCAGAGAGCGCGCCACCGAGTCGGCGCACTACATCACCGGGATGCCGCGGTCGGAGAACTGCTTCTTGACCCGCTCGATGAGCTCCGGCGTGGGGCGCTCGGTGTCCCCCAGGAGGTAGGGCTCCCCCGTCGCGGCCCACTTGTCGCGACCCAGCTGGTGGAACGGCAGCACCTCGAGCCGCTCGACGTTGGTGAGCGGCTCGACGATGTCCGCGATCGCCTCGACGTTCTCGACGGCGTCGGTGAGCCCCGGCACCAGCACGAACCGGACCCAGACCTTGCGATCCAGCGCGTGCAGGCGCTTCGCGAAGTCGATCGTGGGCTGCAGCGGACGACCGGTCACGCGCGTGTAGGTCTCCGGCAGGCCCGACTTGATGTCGAGCAGCACCAGGTCCACGAGCTCGAGCTCCTCGTCGCTCAGCCGTGCCCCGAGCAGCCCCGCCGTGTCGAGAGCCGTGTGGATCCCCAGCTCGTGGCACCGCCGGAAGATGTTGACCACGTACTTGGCCTGCAGCAGCGGCTCGCCGCCCGAGATCGTGAGTCCCCCGCCGGTGACCTGCATGATCTTCGTGTACCGGGACACGCGCTCCATGACCTCGTCGACCGTGTGCCGCACGCCGTCGCGCATCTTCCACGTATCCGGGTTCTGGCAGTACTGGCAGCGCATGCCGCAGCCGGCGAGGAACAGCGTCATCCGCGTGCCCGGGCCGTCCGCGCCGGTCACGAGGTCCCACGAGTGCACGGACCCGCTCAGGTGGTCCCGGATGTCCTCGGACGCCGCCAGCTCGCGGTCGGCGATCTCCATGGGCGGAGAGACCAGCCCTGCGGGGTTCTCCTCGGATGTCATGCGGACCGGCCTCCTGAGTGGGCGTCGATGAGGGTAAAGAGCGGCGCCCCGCCCCGCTGAGAGCGGAGCGGGGCGCCTGTCGTGGTGGAGCCTACGCGGTCCTAGAGGCCGGCGTGGAACGTCCGCGACAGCACGTCGAGCTGCTGCTCGCGGGTGAGTCGCACGAAGTTCACGGCGTAGCCGGACACGCGAATGGTCAGCTGCGGGTAGTTCTCCGGGTGCTCCATCGCGTCCTCGAGGGTGTCGCGGTTGAGCACGTTGACGTTCATGTGGAAGCCGTGCGAGACGGTATAGGCATCGAGCACACCCACGAGGTTCTGCACCTGCTCCGTCTTGTCGCGGCCCAGGCCCGACGGAACCACCGTGGTGGTGAGCGAGATGCCGTCCTGCGCGTCGTCGTACGGGAGCTTCGCCACGGACAGCGCCGACGCGACGATGCCGTGGTTGTCGCGCCCGTTCATCGGGTTCGCACCGGGTGCGAAGGGCTCGCCCTCGCGCCGCCCGTCGGGCGTGTTGCCCGTCGCCTTGCCGTACACCACGTTCGAGGTGATCGTGAGCACGGACTGCGTGTGCTTGGCGCCCCGGTAGGTGGGCTGCTGGCGCACCTTCTCCATGAAGCGGTGAACCAGGTCCACGGCGATGTCGTCGACACGGTCGTCGTCGTTGCCGTAGGTCGGGTACTCGCCCTCGGTCGAGTAGTCGACGACGAGCCCGGTCTCGTCACGGACCGGCGTGACCCTGGCGTACTTGATGGCGGACAGCGAGTCCGCCGCCACCGACAGGCCAGCGATGCCGCAGGCCATGGTCCGGAGGATCTCGCGGTCGTGCAACGCCATCTCGATGCGCTCGTACGCGTACTTGTCGTGCATGTAGTGGATGACGTTCAGCGCGTCGACATAGGTCTCGGCGAGCCAGTCCAACAGGCCGTCGAACTTCTCCATGACATCGTCGAAGTCGAGGACGTCGCCCTCGACCGGGGCGCTCACCGGCGAGACCTGCTTGCCCGAGACCTCGTCCCGGCCGCCGTTGATCGCGTACAGCATCGCCTTGGCGAGGTTGACGCGGGCGCCGAAGAACTGCATCTGCTTGCCGACCTCCATGCCGGACACGCAGCAGGCGATCGCCGCGTCGTCGCCGCACTGGTCGCGGAGCAGATCGTCGGACTCGTACTGGATCGACGAGGTGTCGATCGAGACCTTCGCGCAGAACTCCTTGAAGCCCCGGGGCAGCTGGTCGCTCCACAGCACGGTCAGGTTCGGCTCGGGGGCCGGGCCCAGGTTGTACAGCGTCTGCAGGAAGCGGAACGAGGTCCTGGTGACCAGCGGGCGACCGTCGTCGCCGATGCCGCCGATGGACTCGGTGACCCACGTGGGGTCGCCCGAGAACAGGGCGTCGTACTCCGGGGTGCGCAGGAAGCGGACGATGCGCAGCTTGATGACGAAGTCGTCGATGATCTCCTGCGCGGCCTCCTCGGTGAGGGTGCCCTCGGCGATGTCGCGCGAGGCGTAGACGTCGAGGAAGGTCGAGGTGCGGCCCAGCGACATTGCGGCGCCGTTCTGCTCCTTGACCGCGGCGAGGTAGCCGAAGTAGAGCCACTGCACGGCCTCGCGGAAGGTGGCCGCGGGCCCCGAGATGTCGTAGCCGTACGAGGCCGCCATCTGCTTGAGCTCATTCAGAGCCTTGATCTGCTCCGAGTTCTCCTCGCGGTCGCGGATGATCTCCTCGGTCGAGCGCTCCATGTCGAGCTGCATGCGCTCGATCTTCTTGCCCTCGATCAGCGCGTCCACGCCGTACAGGGCCACGCGGCGGTAGTCGCCGATGATGCGGCCACGGCCATACGCGTCAGGCAGGCCGGTGACGATGTGGGAGCTGCGTGCGGCGCGCACGTTCGGCGGGTAGGCGTCGAACACGCCGTCGTTGTGGGTCTTGCGGTACTTCGAGAAGGTCTCCTCGAGCTCTGGGAGCACCGGGTAGCCGTAGGTCTCGAGCTCCTTGACGACCATGCGCCAGCCGCCGAACGGCATGATCGCGCGCTTCAGCGGAGCGTCGGTCTGGAGGCCGACGATGACCTCCGCGTCCTGGTCGATGTAGCCGGGCGCGTGCGCCGTGATGGTCGCCGGGGTCGAATAGTCGACGTCGTACACGCCCTTCTCGCGCTCCTCCGGGAACATCCCGGAGAGCGTGTCCCACACGCCCGTGGTGCGGGCGGTCGGACCGGCGAGGAACGAGTCATCGCCCTCGTAGGGCTCGTAGTTGGCCTGGATGAATCCGCGGACGTCGATGGCGTCGGCCCACGGGCCGCGCTCGAAGCCCCTCCACTCGTTCGCGTGGGCGACGGTGTCGGCGGCCGATGCGGGGATATCGGTGGCGGTCATTCTCGGTTCCTCCCTGTGGGGCGTGCTTTCCGGCTCGCCCGGGTCGGGCGATCACCGGTGATTCTTTGAAACTACGCCTCAGGGGCCTGACGCGCTTGGGACCTAGGGCCCTTTGTCGTCGACGGCACCCGGCCGATGCGGCGGTCACGCTGGCAGCGGCACTCACCCCGCGCATCGGCCCTGCTCAGGAGGCGAGGCCGCGGCGCCGCCACGCGCCGCCGTGCCAGGATGGACGGGAGCATCCCAGGACTGCCCTGCGTCGCACGGCGTCGCGCGCGTGGCAGACTGGTCGCCAGTCCACCCATAACGTTTCGATACCTCTCCTGGAGCGCACCCATGACGGCTGTCACCCTCATTCAGAATCCCCTCCACGAGGGCTGGTCCCTCACGCACCTGGCGGGCGAGGCTCCCGAGGGTGTCGCCGGCGCGACGATCCCGGCAGAGGTGCCCGGCACCACGCACGTGGACCTGCTCCGTGAGGGTCTCATCCCGGATCCGTACCTCGACCGGAACGAGAAGGCGCTCGAGTGGATGTGGAGCTGCTCGTGGCGCTACGCGACGGCATTCTCCGCGACGCCCGCGACCGACGGCGAGCGCGTCGACCTGGTCTTCGACGGCCTCGACACCGTGGCGACCGTGCGCCTCAACGGCACCGAGGTCGCCCGCACCAAGAACATGCACCGCTCCTACCGCTTCGACGTGCGAGAGCTCATCGAGCCGGGTGCGAACGCACTCGAGGTCGACTTCGACTCCGCGCTCGAGTACGCGAACGGCGTGCAGGACGAGATCGGCTTCCGGCCCAGCCCGTACCCCCACCCGTTCCACGCGATCCGCAAGATGGCGTGCTCGTTCGGGTGGGACTGGGGTCCCGACCTGCAGACCGCCGGCATCTGGAAGGGCGTGCGGATCGAGCGCTGGCGCACCGCGCGGCTCGACGCCGTGCGGCCTCTGGTGACGGTGGACGGGACGCACGGCCGCGTCGAGGCGCACGTGGACGTCGAGCGGGCCGCGGACGAGCCCCTGACAGTCGTCGCGAGCGTCGCCGGCGTGGAGGCGACCGCCACCATCGACCCGGGCGAGTCCACCGCGGTCGTGGTGGTCGAGGTGCCCGACGTCGAGCTGTGGTGGCCCCACGGCCACGGCGAGGCGCGCCTGTACGACCTGGCGGTCGAGCTGCGCTCGTCCGACGAGTGCCTCGACAGCTACGACCGCCGCATCGGCTTCCGCACCGTGCAGGTCGAGGTGACCGACGAGGGCGACGGCGCGGGCTTCACCTACGTGGTCAACGGCCGCGCCATCTTCGTCAAGGGCGCCAACTGGATCCCCGACGACCACCTCATGACCCGCATCACCCGCGAGCGCCTGGCCCGCCGCATCGACCAGGCGGTCGACGCCCACATGAACCTCATCCGGATCTGGGGCGGCGGCATCTACGAGACAGAGGACTTCTACGACCTCTGCGACGAGCGGGGCGTGATGGTCTGGCAGGACTTTCCGTTCGCGTGCGCCGCGTACCACGAGGGCTCGCCCATCATCGAGGAGGTGCGGGCCGAGGCCCGCGAGAACGTCACGCGTCTCACCCCGCACGCGTCCCTCGTCATGTACAACGGCTCGAACGAGAACATCTGGGGCTGGTGCGACTGGGGCTGGCCCGCGGTCGTGGGCGGCGACGGCTCGTGGGGCATCAAGTACTACGAGGAGATCCTTCCCGAGATCGTCGCGGAGCTCGACCCCACGCGCTTCTACACGCCGTCCTCGCCCTACAGCCCCTTCCAGCACTTCGAGGACGTCCACCCCAACGACAAGGCCTGGGGCACGTCGCACGAGTGGGAGGTGTGGAACCAGCTCGACTATTCCGAGTACCGGCGGTACGTGCCGCGCTTCATGTCGGAGTTCGGCTTCCAGGGGCCGGCGACGTGGGCGACCGTCACCCGCAGCCTTCCCGAGGACCAGCGCCGTCAGGACTCCGAGGGCTGGCTCATGCACCAGAAGGCGGAGTCCGGCAACGACAAGCTCAACCGCGGCCTCGAGCCCCACCTGCCTGCGGGCGCGGACTTCGAGGAGTGGCACTGGGCCACGTCTCTGAACCAGGCGCGCGCCATCCAGTACGGCATCGAGCACTACCGCTCGTGGTGGCCGCAGTGCGCGGGCGCGATCGTGTGGCAGCTCAACGACTGCTGGCCCGTGACGTCGTGGGCCGCGGTCGACGGAGACGAGCGTCGCAAGCCGCTGTGGTACGCGCTCAAGCACGCGTTCGAGCCGCGACTGCTGACGTTCCAGCCGCGCGCGGAGGACGGCTCGAACGACCCCGCGGGCGCCGTTCACCTGGTGGCCATCAACGACACCGACGAGCCGTGGTCGGAGACGCTGACGTTCACGCGCATGGGGCTCGACGGCGGCGAGCTCGCGGTCGCCACGGCGCACCTGTCGGTGGACTCTCGCGGCGTGGCCACGATCGAGGTCCCTGCGCACGTGCGGGAGGCGGGCGACGCCACCGCCGAGGCGCTCATCGCGGATGCCGGCTACCCCGGCGACGACGGCCATGCGCGAGCGCTGCACCTGTTCGCCGAGGACAAGGATGTCGCCTACGAGAAGGCGCCGCTGGCCGCATCGGCCCACGCTGTCGCGGGCGGGTACGAGGTGAAGGTGACCGCGTCCTCCCTGGTGCGCGACCTGACCGTGCTCGCCGACAAGGTGCACCCGGACGCGACGGTGGACGACGCGCTGGTCACCGTGGCGCCCGGCGAGACCCACGTGTTCCGCGTCGCGTGCGACGCGGACGTGGCGGCCGAGCGCTTCCTCGACGGTCGTGTGCTGGTCTCCGTGAACGCGCTGGTGGGCTGACGGAGGGCCCTCACCGAACGTGCGCAGCGCCCGGCCCCGCACGCGTGCGGGGCCGGGCGCTCGTGCGTCAGGACGCGGGCGACGAACGTGCGAATCGAAACGATCCGGGCAAACCGCGCTCGAAACGATTCGTGATCGTAACCAAGTCGTAATCGGAGGGTCTGTCGAAAGGTTTCGGACGCGGCTAGGGTGACAGTGCGTCCCAACGAGGGGGCGTACGAATTCACCTAAGGGGAATCAACTATGAAGTGGACTCGATCCCGGACGGCGACCGCTCTCGCCGTCGGTGCGGCGTCGGCAATGCTGCTGACTGCCTGCTCGAGCGGAGACGGTGGCGACGAGGAGCCCAGCGACGAGCCTACGAGCGCTGAGGAGACCGAGGAGCCGGCAGAGGCCGAGCCCGTCACGCTGAACGTCTCGTACTGGGGAACCTTCGGCCTGGAGTCGCTCGCCGAGCAGTACACCGCCGACAACCCGCACGTGACCATCAACCTGGACTCCGGCGAGTACGGCGCCCAGCACGACAAGCTGACGCAGGCACTCATCGCCGGCTCCGGCGCTTCCGAGGTCTCCGCGATCGACGAGGGCTACATGGCTGGCTTCCTCGCGCAGCAGGAGAACTTCGTCAACCTGCTCGACCTGGGCGCCGGCAAGTACGAGGAGAACTACCTCGACTGGAAGTGGGGCCAGGCGGCCTCCGCCGACGGCTCCTACGTCATCGGCCTCGGCTCCGACGTCGGTGGTCTGGCCATGTGCTACCGCCACGACCTGTTCGCTGAGGCCGGTCTGCCGGACGCTCGCGACGACGTGTCGGCCGCGTGGGGCGACGGCTGGTCGGACTACATCACCCTGGGCGAGGAGTACGTCGCCGCCTCGGGCTCCGCGTTCGTCGACAACGTGACGCAGATCATGAATGCGGCGCAGACGCAGCTCGGCACGGGCTACGCCTACTACAACCGCAACAACGAGCTGGACATGGAGGCGAGCAAGCCTGCCTTCGACCTGACTCTCGAGATCATCGAGAAGGGCCTGTCCGCGAACATCCAGCCCTGGGGCCCGGAGTGGAACACCGGCTTCAGCAACGGCGACTTCGCGACGCTGCCCTGCCCCGCGTGGATGCAGGCGAACATCATCGACTCCGGTGCCCCCGAGGGCACCTGGGACATCGCCGACATCCCCGGACCCGGTGGCAACTGGGGCGGTTCGTTCTACACGATCCCCGCCCAGTTCGACGAGGCGACCACTCAGGAGGCCTACAACTTCATCGAGTGGGTCATCCAGCCCGAGCAGCAGATCGCGATCTTCGACGAGACCGGAAACCTCCCGTCGCAGTCCTCGATCTGGGACGAGCCGGGCATCCAGGCCCAGGAGAACCCGTTCTTCAACGGCGCTCCGACCGGTCAGATCTTCACCAAGACCGCGGGTGACATCCCTGGTGCGATCTACTACGCCCCGAACAACGCCACCATCCGCTCCGCGGTGGAGACGGTGCTGAACGAGGTGCAGGCAGGCAACATCGCTCCGGAGGACGCCTGGGACGAGGCAGTCGCCGCCGCTGAGGCAGCCGACGCGTAATCCCACGCGATGACGGACGGAGCGGGGGCGAGTCCAGCGAGGCTCGCCCCCGTTTCACCGTCCATCCCTAGACTTCCATCACGAGCGTTCATGACCAACGGAGGTTTCCATGTCCGCCAGCAGCGTCTCGGCTGAGCAGGCCGACGCCACGGGCACGGACCGCGCGAGGAAGAAGGGGCCCAAGAGTTCGATCTGGGCCCGCTTCGACCACGTCGTGGTCCCCTACATCCTCATCTCCCCCTTCTTCATCCTCTTCGTCGCCTTCGGGATCTTCCCGATCGTGTACAGCGCGCTGGTGTCCTTCCAGACGTTCCGCTCGGAGACCCTCACCTTCCCGAGCGGCAACTCCGAGGTGCTGTACACCGAGCGGTGGGTGGGCCTCGAGAACTACCAGAAGGTCCTCACCAACTGGGACTTCACGCAGGCGCTGCTGAACACCCTGGGACTGTTCGTCTTCTCGGCGATCCCCCAGCTGATGTTCGCGCTGGTCCTCGCGTCGCTGCTGAACCGGCGCCTGAGGGCCCAGTCGCTGTTCCGCATCGGCATCCTGATCCCGTACATCACGCCCATCGTCGCGTCCTCGCTCGTGTTCGTGACCTTCTTCTCCGAGCAGTACGGCCAGGCCAACTGGCTGCTGGGGCTCTTCGGCTTCGAGCATGAGTCCGGCATCGGCGGCTCCGCCCAGGTGCTCGACGGCATCGACTGGCGCGCCGAGCGCTGGTCCTCGTGGCTCGCGATCATCATCATGATCAACTGGAAGTGGACCGGCTACAACGCCCTGCTGTACCTGGCCGCCATGCAGTCGATCCCCAAGGACGTGTACGAGGCCGCGGCGCTCGACGGCGCCTCCGCCTGGAAGCAGCTGTGGTCCATCACCGTCCCGATGATCCGCCCCATGGTGATCTTCACGGTGGTGCTGTCCACCATCGGCTCTCTGCAGCTGTTCGCTGAACCCGTGCTCCTCGACGAGGATCCGAGTTCCGGCGAGGGCGGTGGACTGAGACACCTGTGGCGCACCGTCGCGCAGCTGATCTGGTACACCGGCTGGGGCGACCCGAAGGACTTCGGATACGCCGGCGCGATGTCGTGGGTGCTGTTCGTGGTCGTGGTCCTGCTCGCAGGCTTCAACGCGTTCGTGTCGAACAAGATCGGAGGCCGCAAGTGACCGCGACCATCGACGAGGCCCCCGAGGCCCAGGCGCCCAAGAACAAGCGCAACAAGGCCGCCCTCCTGGGCCGCAGCCCGCAGGACACCCCCGCGGGAGCCTTCAACTACATCCTGCTGGGCTTCATCCTGCTCGTGGGTGCCTGGCCCATCTACTGGGCCGGCATCATGTCCACCTGGAAGGAGGACAAGCTCTTCCAGGCGGGCGCGCCGCAGGCCACTCCGGGACCGTACTTCCAGTTCAACTGGGACATCATGACGGTCAAGATCCGCGAGCAGGGCTACCCGGCGTACGACAACGTCCAGTTCGTCCAGTCCTTCTTCAACTCTGTCATCGTGGTCGCCGTGGTCGTGACGGCCACGCTGTTCTTCTGCTCGCTCGCGGGCTTCGCGTTCGCGAAGCTGAAGTTCAAGGGCCGCGATCCGCTGTTCTACTTCGTGGTGCTGACCCTCACGATCCCGGCGCAGCTGGGCATCGTGGGCGCGTACCAGATCATGGACACCCTGGGCTGGGTGGACACCCTGCTCGCGGTCACGGTCCCTGCACTGGTCTCCGCGTTCGGCGTGTTCTACATGAGGCAGTTCATCGAGGATGCGATCCCCGACGAGATCATCGAATCGGCTCGCGTCGACGGCGCAACGACCTTCCGCGTGTTCTGGGAGATCGTCGTGCCGACCGTCAGGCCCGCGATGGGCGTGCTGGGACTCATCACCGCGGTCAACGCGTGGAACGAGTATCAGTGGGCGCTGGTCGCGGTGGGCGGCTCCGACGCCCAGACCATCGGCCCCGCGCTGCACAACCTGCGCGTGGGCAACACCCCCAAGAACTCCATCGTTCTGACGGGATCCTTCCTCGCCTCCCTGCCGCTGATCGCGCTGCTGGCCGTCGCCGGTAGGCAGATCGTGCGCGGCATCATGGAAGGCGCGGTCAAGACCTGATCGAGTCCACGTTCGACAGGCGCGGCCGGTCCACCTCAGGGTGGGCCGGCCGCAGTCGTGTCCGGACCATGCCCGGCTCTCCGTCCCTCGCGGCCCCCTGCTCCTGGTCCTGGTCGCCCTCGTACCGGCCAACACACACCTGTGGCGCACGGTGACCCAGAGTGGGATGTGATTCCCCGTGTTCAACACCTGTCGCAGTGGTCACGGCCGTGTGTTGAGGTGCGCGCATGCTCGGCGACGCCCGGTCAGCCGATGCGCGCGCTGCCAGAGGCGGTGAGCGTCACCCCGACGTCTGGGAGCCACCCCCAGCCGCCCACGAGCGGCAGCACCGTCCGTGTGAGCACCACCTGCGCGGTCGAGTCGTCGTCGGTCCGGACCGCGACCACGCGGACGTCGTCGACCCACGGGCGATCGTCGCCAGCGAGTCGTGCGAGCACCACGTCGGCCGTCTCGCCGTCCGAAGCGAAGTAGTCCGCGGCGAGGGCATGCCCGGCCGCCGCGACCGCGCACTCGTCAGCGAGCGAGACCAGACGCATCCGATTCACGTGGACCTGAGTGGCGCCCACCAGCACGGCGACCGCCATGAGCGCGACCACGATCCACCCCAGCGTGAACAGCGAGACACTGCCAGCGTCGGAGGCGAACGCCGGCGCGCGATCGCGAACGGCGCGCGCCGGCGGCCTCGTGCACCCCGTCATCGGCCACCGCCGCTGACGCCAGTCAGGAGGTCCACCTGAGCGGTGCCCCGGGCGGACACGGGCACGGCGGCCGAGATCGCATCGGCGATGGGACCCGGGATGCCCGGCAGCGGCACAGCGACCTCGACCTCGACCACGACCTCGCTGCCCGGTCCGCCGCAGCCCGCGTCTCCGCAACCGACCACCAGGTCGTGCAATCCCCGGACGGCGAAGTCCTCGAGCGCCAGCGAGACAACATCGGACGCCCGCTCGACCGCGGCCGCGTGGGCGGTCTGCTCGCTCCCACCGCGGTCGAGCTCGTCCAGCGCCGCCAGGGCGGCACCCCGTGCGGCGGTCCGGCTCGCGCCCTCGACGGCGTAGGTGGCCGCCTGCACCTGCCCGACCGCGAGGACCGCGTAGACGATCGGCACGAGCATCAGCACCGTCACGCCCAGGAACTCGACCAGCGCGGCGCCGGTGTCGTCTCGCGACAGCGCGCGGGCGCGACTCACGGCGACTCCGCGATCGCGCGCGCTTCCACCGTGAGCGTGCCCGGCCCCCATAGGCCGATCACCGGCAGCGGTGCCGACAGCTCGATCAGAACGAGGTCTGCTCCGTCCACGGCGCTCGCGCTGGCGGTCGCCGTGGTGTCGACGCCGGCCATCGCCTCCGCAGCCATGGCCTCGGCCCGCGCCTCTCCGTCGGCGAGCGTCCTGTCGGCCTGCGCCGCGATCCTGGCGCCCTCGTACGCGCTCGACGTCAGCGTGTTGCGCACGTGCACCGCGAGGACCAGCTGCAGCAGCGCGAGTCCCAGGAGCACCACCAGCGACGCGACGAGGACGAACTCGACGACCGCAGAGCCTCGATCGCGCGCTGCGTCACCCGCCGGTGACGGAGTCGATCGCATCGGTGAAGACCTCGCCGAGTGCCGGGCCGGCGAGGGCCCAGATCAGAGCGACAAGTCCCGCCGTCATCAATGTGATGAGCACCCAACCCGGCACGTCCCCGCGCTCCCCCTTGTCGCGGAGCTCGGCGCTCACGTTCTCGAACCACCTGATCATGGTTCCCCCTCTTCCTTGTTGTCTTTCCGAGTGATGGGCTAGCCGCCCAGATTGATGGCCACGAGTCCTGGGAACACGGCGAACACGACCGTGACAGGCAAGATGAGGAACACCACGGGAATCAGCATGGCAATCTCGCGGCGCCCGCCTTCCTCCATGAGCTCTCGGTGGCCCTGTGCACGCATGTCCTGGGCCTGAGCCCGCAGCACCTCGGCGAGCGGAGTGCCGCGCTCGACGGCGGTCGTCACGCCCTCCGCGAAGCGATCCAGGGCGGGCACGCCCGAGTCCTGCGCCATGCGCCGCAGCGCGTCGGTCAACCGCGCGCCTGCCTTGACTCGTCCCAGGGCGGTCTGCAGGCTCTCAGCCACCGCCCCCGAGGTCGATGTCGCAACCCTCTCGAGTGCGACGGGCGCTGACTCGCCAGCGGCGACGGCCAATGCCAGGAGCTCCGCGACCGTCGGCAACTCCTGCAGCAGCCGGCGCGACCGACGCCGGACCGCCAGTGTCAGAGCAACGTCCCGCCCGACGGCGCCGCACACCGCCATCACGAGGGCGAGCATCAACCCCGCCACCGCGCTCGCGCCGCGCAGGGAGACGAGGGCGCCCGCGAAGAGCAACCCGACCGCCAGACCCACGGCGCCCCAGGCAACCTGCCGGGCCCGAAACTGCTCGGCGCTCCACGCCAGGCCCGCGCGACGCAGCCGCAGCTCGACGTCGGCGGCCTCGATCCCCCACCGCTCGAGCACGCGCATCACATCCCGCGCCACCGGCGTGAGGATGCGCTCGAGCGTCGGAAAGGGCGTCACGGCCGCGTCGCGTCGTCGGAT
The DNA here is from genome assembly GCF_913055775.1 of uncultured Demequina sp. Lineage (GTDB taxonomy): Bacteria > Actinomycetota > Actinomycetes > Actinomycetales > Demequinaceae > Demequina. The sequence continues at coordinate 29,335 of NZ_CAJXJX010000012.1, forward strand.
CTCAGCGGCGAGCGTCGAACGCACGAACGGCGAGACCCGCGCCTCCAGCGTGGGTCGCCGCGCCCGGAACCATGCGACCACCAGGCTCGCGCCAAAGCCCAGCATTCCGCCGAGCACCACTGCCGTCCAGGTCATCGCAGGACCCTGCTCTCCTGCGGCAGCCGCCCTACCCGCATCATCACGCGGTACGCGACGATCGTGCTCGCCCCGCCGGCAGCGAGCACGAACGCCCCCGCCGCGGAGTCATAGGCGTCGAGCGTCGACGACTGCGTCGCGAGGAGGGCGAGCACGACCCAGGGCGCCGCGACGGCAAGGCGTGCCGCGTTGACGGTCCAGCTCTGGCGGCCCTCGAGCTCGCCGCGCAGGCGCGCGTCGTCACGCAGGAACTCCGCCAGTGTGCGCAGCACGCGACCCACGTCCGTGCCGCCCACATCCCGCGTGATGCGCAGGGTCTCGACGATCCGGTCCGCAGTCGGGTCAGCGAGCCGCTCCTTGAGCAGGTCGAGCGACGCCTGGAACCTGCCGGACGCGCGGTAGTCCTCCGCGAAGCGCGCGAAGGGCTCACGCAGCGCGTCGGGGCCCCGGTCGCCCACCTGAGAGACCGCCTCGGGCAGCGACAGACCGGCCCTGATCCCGGAGGCGAGGCTGTCCACGACCTCAGGCCACAGGTCGCGGGTCTGTGCGGCGCGGGCGCGGGCCCGAGAGGCGACCACGGCGAACGGCCCGCGCGCGGCGATGACGCCGAAGCACAGCCCGATGAGCGCGGATCCCGTCAGACCAGCGGCGACGATCCACGCGACCACGCCCAGCCCCACCGACGTCATCACCAGGGCCGCGGGGGTCACTCCCGGGGCACCTGCGCGCACCAGTCGGTCCCGCGTCCGGTCCGACCAGCCGCCGGGCCGCCTCCGCGCGCGCGGCTGCTCTGGCCAGAACGACCACCAGACCAGGAACGCCCCGATGCCGAGGACGACCCCCCACCACGCCTCCACGTCACAACCCCCTGAGGAGGGCCGCGACGTCGTGGGCGCGCGCCGCCATCCGGTCCTCGTGCGGCGGGAACCCGGGCCCTCGCACGAGCGCGCCGTCACGGCGCTCGAACACGGTGGACGTCTCGATCACGCCCTGTTCGGAGCGGCCGCTCACGCCGACGATCTCGCGCACCCCGCGCCGCCCCGAGGCCGGGTCGAGGTCCAGATGGACAACGACGTCGATCGCGGAAGCCACGGTCGGCACCACGAAGCGATCGGAGACGTTGTCGCCCGCGAGAAGCGGCAGCGTGCACATCTTGGTGATCGCATCTCGCGCCGAGTTCGCGTGGATCGTGCACATGCCCGGCACTCCCGCGTTGAGGGCGATGAGCATGTCGAGGGCCTCGGCCTCGCGGACCTCGCCGATGATGATGCGGCTGGGGCGCATGCGCAGCGCCTCCTTGACGAGGCGCCTGAGCGGAATCTCTCCGGTGCCCTCGAGCGACTCCTGCCGGCACTGCATCGCCACCACGTCGCGGTGCTGGATCGCGAGCTCGAACACCTCCTCGCAGGTCACGACCCGCTCGCGGGGCGGAATCGACCCCGCAAGCGCCGCCAGCATGGTTGTCTTTCCCGCCTGCGTAGCGCCGGATACCAGGACGTTCAGTCCGGAGTCCACGGCAGCGTCAAGGAACGCCGCGGCCCGCGGGGTGAGCGATCCGAGCCTCACCATGTCGCCCACCGACCTTGCCCGCGCCACGTACTTGCGGATGTTCACCGCCCAGTGACGCTGCGTGATCTCGGGGATGACCACGTGGAGCCGCTCGCCGCCTGGAAGCGTGGCGTCCACAAAGGGAGAGCTCAGATCCAGCCGGCGACCGCTCATCGCGAGCATCTGTTCCACCAGGTCGCGCACCTGCTCTGCCGTGAGCATCGTGGGGGTCAGCTCGGGCTCTCCGGCGCGCGCGACGAACACCTGCTGCGGCGCATTGATCCAGATCTCCTCGACCTCGGGATCATCGAGATAGGGCTGGAGCGGCCCGAACCCCGCCACGGCGTCCATCACTGCACGTGCCGTGGCGACCGGATCCACCAGCGGCTCCACGTCACCGGTGAGCGACCGCGTCTCCCACCGCTCGAGAGCATCGTCCACGAGCGCCCGCACCGCCGCGACATCGCGCTTGGGATCCACGCCGGAAGCGCGGATGCGCTCGCGCACCTCGCTCTCGATCCCCCCGACGGCCCCCGACGTCATGGACCCTGAGGGTAGAGACAAACCGCGGGTTTGACCAGGGGGGTTGTGGAAAGTTGCGCCCGTGACCGGACACAGCGCCGATGCGCGTGTCACCCCCTCGTGCCACGATGAGAGACATGTGCGGCAGGTACGCAAACTTCCTCGCGGAGCAGGAGCTGATCGACCACTTCGCGATCGCGACGGTCGCGGACGACGCCCGACTGGCTCCCAACTGGAACGTCTCCCCCACCCAGCAGGTCGCCATCGTCGTGCCGCCCAGGCCAGACAAAGATGACGAAGGCCGCCGCCTCGAGGCCGCGCGCTGGGGCCTGGTGCCGTCGTGGGCGAAGGACCCGAGCATCGGCGCCCGCATGATCAACGCGCGCTCGGAGACCCTCGCGGAGAAGCCGTCCTTCAGGACGGCCTTCGCGAAGCGCCGATGCGCGGTGCCGGCATCGGGCTACTTCGAGTGGCGGACGGAGGGCGGCGTCAAGACTCCGCACTGGATCCACGCGACGGACGATGCGCCCCTCGCGTTCGCGGGGCTCTACGAGTTCTGGAAGGACAAGGCCGCCGGAGAGGACGCCGAGTGGCTCGTGACCACCACGATCGTCACGACGGCGTCGAGCGGCGCGATGCAGGACATCCACGACCGCCAGCCCGTGATGATGTGCCGCGAGGCGCTCGACCTGTGGCTGGACCGCGACGCGGACCAGGGCACCCTGCTCGACGTCATCGCGATGCCCGCGCCCGACCTGACCTGGCACCCGGTCCGCAAGGCCGTCGGCAGCCCCAAGAACAACGCGCCGGAGAACATCGACCCCGTCGACGCCTGATCCCCGGGGACCGGTTCAGGCCTGCCCTCAGCCTCGATGCCCGTTTGCTTCCGTTTAGTTGTTGACATGCCCGTTTTACCGGAGTAGCGTCCGGGAGTAGTTCCACAGGAACGGGCCCAAACGGGCCTCCAGGATGGTAGTCCTCCGCAAGGAAGCGGAGGGGAAGGGTAGGACACCGATGTCCTTCAGCGACGCTCAGGCACAGAGCAAAGCGAACAAGAACCGCACAGCGGGGTTCGGCGCGCAGGTGCAGCGGCTCGGCAGGTTCCTGTCGGGCATGATCATGCCCAACATCGGCGCCTTCGTGGCGTGGGGCCTCGTCACGGCCCTGTTCATCGAGACCGGCTGGCTCAACTGGGGAGGCGACGGCGGCGTCGCTCCTGACAGCTGGATCGCCCAGGTCGGTGGCTGGGGCGACTTCGCCGGAGCCGGCATCGTCGGCCCCATGATCACCTATCTGCTGCCGCTCATCATCGGCTACACGGGTGGCCGGATGGTCTACGACCAGCGCGGGGGCGTGATCGGCGCGGTCGCCACGACCGGAGTCATCGTCGGCTCGGACGTCCCGATGTTCCTGGGAGCCATGGCGATGGGACCCTTCGCCGCGTGGTGCCTCAAGCACATCGAGAAGTTCTGGACCGGCAAGATCAAGCCCGGCTTCGAGATGCTCGTCGACAACTTCTCACTGGGCATCATCGGCGCGGGACTCGCCGTCCTCGGCCAGCTGATCATCGGCCCGGTCGTGTCCAAGCTCGTCGAGTGGGCGGGCCTCGGGGTCGACTTCCTGGTCGAGAACAGCCTGCTCCCCCTGACATCGATCCTGGTCGAGCCCGCGAAGATCCTGTTCCTCAACAACGCGATCAACCATGGTGTCTTCACGCCGCTCGGAACGGTCGAGGCGGAGGAGACGGGCAAGTCGCTGCTGTTCATGATCGAGTCCAACCCCGGCCCGGGCCTCGGCATCCTGCTGGCGTTCCTCTTCTTCGGCCCCCGCATGCTCAAGGCGGCGGCCCCCGGTGCGGCGATCATCCACTTCTTCGGCGGCATCCACGAGGTGTACTTCCCGTTCGTGCTGGCGAAGCCCAAGCTGATCGCTGCGGTGATCCTGGGCGGCATGACCGGCGTCTTCATCGGCGTGGTGCTCAACGGCGGACTGGTCGCTCCCCCGTCCCCCGGATCGATCTTCGCCTACCTCACGTTCACGCCTCCCGGCGGCTACGTCTCGATGCTTCTCCAGGTCTCCCTGGCGGCCGTCGTCTCGTTCGTCGTGGCCTCGTTCCTCATGGGCTTCGGCCGTGAGGCCAAGCGCGAGGACGCCCCGGACGACTCCGAAAGCGCCGAGCAGCCGGCGGAGCCCGTCGCGGCGTGACTCCCGCCCCCGGCTCC
>NZ_CAJXJX010000013.1 GCF_913055775.1 uncultured Demequina sp.
GGCGACATCGTGCTGCTCGAAGCGGGCGACCTCGTTCCCGCCGACGGCCGCATCCTCACCTCGGCATCGTTCGAGGCCCAGGAGGCGGCGCTCACCGGCGAGTCCGCGGCCATCGAGAAGCGGGCCGATGCGGTGGCTGAGGACGCGGTGCTCGGGGACCGGCGGTCGATGCTCTATCAGAACACCTCGGTGACGCGGGGAACGGGCACGGCCGTGGTGGTCGCCACGGGCATGGGCACGGAGATGGGCGCGATCGCGACAATGCTTGCGGGAGTGGAGCGCGTGGTGTCGCCTCTCCAGAAGGAGCTCAACGGGCTCACTCGGGCCATCGGCGCGGTCGCCTGGGGAGCAGTGGTGGTGATCATCGGCATGGGCCTCGCACGCGGGCAGTCGTTCGCGGACCTCATGTTCCTGGGCACGGCGGTCGCGATCTCCGCGATCCCGACGGGCCTGCCCACGTTCGTGCAGCGCATGCTGGCGTGGGGCGCGAACAGGCTCACCGAGGCCAAGGCGATCGTGACGTCGCTCAACGACGTCGAGACGCTCGGCTCGACCAGCGCGATCTGCTCGGACAAGACCGGCACGCTCACCATGAACGAGATGATGGCGCGCGAGGCATGGTTCGGGGGACACCACTACAGCATCGCGGGCCACGGCTACTCGTTCGACGGCCAGATCAGGGCCGAGGCCGGGGAGGTGGTCGAGGGCACGCCGGAGATCGCCTTCGCGCTCGCACTGCCCAACGACGCCACCGTGAGCGAGGACGGCGACGTGGTGGGCGACCCCACCGAGGCGGCATTCGTCGTGCTCGCCGAGAAGCTCGGCGTCGACGTCCCGGCGACCCTCCGTCGCTACCCGCGCGTCGCGGAGGTGCCGTTCGACTCGGACTACAAGTTCATGGCGACCTTCCACCGCATCGAGTGGGAGGGGCAGGACCGTCTCGTGATCGTCGTCAAGGGTGCTCCTGACGTGGTGCTCGGGCGGTCGACGCGCTTCGTCGAGCATGATCGCTCGCTGTCGCCCATGGAGGGCCGTGCTGCTGACGTCGAGTCGGAGATCGAGCGCATGAGCGAGCAGGGACTGCGCACGCTGTCGCTCGCGATGCGCACCGTGGAGCCTGAGGACGAGGAGCGGGCGATCGCCGACCCCATGGCCGCCGTGGCGGACCTCGCCTTCGTGGGCGTCGTCGGGATCGTCGACCCGCTGCGACCGGCCGCCAAGATCGCCGTCGAGCAGGCGCGCGCGGCGGGGATCGAGGTGCGGATGATCACCGGAGACCACGTGGTGACTGCCCGCGCGATCGGCCGTGAGCTCGGTCTGGAGGGCGAGGCGCTGACCGGAACGGAGTTCGCGGCTCTGAGCGACGAGGAGATCGACGCGCGAGTGGACGGGATGTCGGTGTTCGGGAGGGTGACCCCGCAGGACAAGCTGCGACTCGTGCGCCGCCTCCAGGCGAGGGGCGACGTGGTGGCGATGACCGGCGACGCCGTCAACGATGCGGCGGCGATCAAGCAGGCGCAGATCGGCGTCGCCATGGGCTCCGGGTCGGAGGTGACCAAGCAGGCGGCCAAGCTGGTGCTCACCGACGACAACTTTGCGACCCTCGTCAACGCCGTGAGGCTCGGTCGCGTCGTCTACCAGAAGATCATCAACTACGTGACGTTCCAGATGTCGCAGCTGATCGCGCTCGTCGCGCTGTTCCTGGCGGCAAGCGTGTTCAACATCAATCAAGGCGTGGCGCTCACGCCGATCATGGCGCTCGCGCTCAACTTCGCCATCGTGCTGTTCTGCGTCGTCACCATCATCGCGGATCCCGCGCCAGACGGTCTCATGAAGAGGCCTCCCCGGGACACCTCCCAGGGGATCTCGAGCGGCGCCAGCGTGTGGCGGTGGGCTCTGTACGGGCTGCCTCTGTTCCTCGCCGCTCTCGTGCCGCAGGTCGTTTTCGGGGACGACCTGAACCCCGACGGCGCATCGGAGCCCATGACCATGACCTTCGTGATCATGTCTTTGGGCACCGTCGTCACCGGCCTCGCGTTGCGCCGTGATCCCGAGAGCGGGCTGCGCGGGCCGTGGGGCAAGGCGCCGCAGCTCTTGGTGTGGCCGGTGGTGCTGACGATCGCGGCGACCGAGCTGGGCTTCCTTCAGACCTGGCTCGACACGACCCCGCTGTCGGGTCCCCAGTGGCTCATGTGCCTGGGGCTCACCGCAGTGGTGCTGGCTGTCGTCGAAGGCCACAAGGCCGTGATGCGGCGACGCCTGCACCAGCCGGCCGCCGCGCTCGACGTGAACGAGGCCGTGGCGCCCGCGCGCGCACGCTGATTCCGGGGAGGGCCGGGGGAGTAGCCGCGCACTGAGCGGCGGTGCGGCGCGAGCCCGTAGCGCGCCTTCGACGCCTCCTGCTCGAAGCCTTTCGTTCGACTGAATCGTTCCATGTTCGATTTGTTGGACTTTGTTACAAAATCGTGATGTTCGCGTGCTGAAACGGACACTCTGACCCGGCGCGGCCGCCTGTGTTCCTCGCTACTGTGACAAAGGCCACTCGACGAAGAGTGGCGCGGAGAGATCCTCCATGACACAGAGAGGTGTGATGTGAAGAAGAACTCATGGGCAAGCCTGGCGGCCACCGCCAGCGTGGCCGCGATAGCGCTCACCGCGTGCTCAAGCGACAGTGGCGGCGGCGACGCCGACGGTCGTGCGTGTGTGATCCTGCCGGATGCGGCGTCCTCGCCGCGATGGGAGAACGGCGACCGTCCGGCGCTTGACGAGGCCATTACGGCCGCCGGATTCTCGGTCGACATTCAGAACGCCGAAGGCGACACCGGTCAGTACGCGACCATCGCCGAGCAGCAGCTCACTCAGGGCTGCGACGTGATGCTCCTCGTCGATCTCCAGGGCGCCGCTGTCTCCGTCATGGAGAACGCTCAGGCGGAGGGCATCCCCGTGATCGCGTACGACCGTCCGATCGCCGGCGCCGACTACTACGTGTCGTTCGACAACGTGCGTGTGGGTGAGCTCGAGGGCCAGGCGGTGCTCGACGGACTCGACGCCAACGGAATCGACCCGGCGGACGCGGTCGTCGTCTACATCGGCGGAGACCCTGCTGACGGCAACGCCGCGATGTTCTACGAGGGCGCGACGTCGGTGATGGAGGGTGCAGGCATCACTGCCGCTGCAGAGCCCCCGGGCCTGTGGGACGGTGAGCACTCCGCCACGGTCTTCGAGCAGGCGCTCACCGACTTGGGCGGTGAGGTCGACGCCGTGTGGGCGGCGAACGACACCAACGCCGCGGGCGTCATCACGATCCTGGACAAGAACGGTCTGACCGTTCCGGTGTCGGGCCAGGACGCCTCGGTCGCTGGACTGCAGAACGTCCTCCTGGGCAAGCAGACCGCCACGGTCTACAAGCCGTTCCAGGTTGAGGCCGAGGCCGCATCCGAGCTCGCGATCGCGCTCCTGAACGGAGAGACGCCCGAGGCCGACATGGCGCTCGAGGACGGCACTCCGTTCATCGCGGTCGACCCGATCCTGGTCGGGCCGAGCGAGGTCCAGCAGGTCATCGACGACGGCAACGCCGACTATGACGAGATCTGCGCGGGCGATGTCGCGTCCGCGTGCGACGAGGTGGGGCTCGAGGCAGCAGCCTAGGCCGCTCGAGGCGCACGAGGGGGGTTCCGCATCGCATCCGCGATGCGGAACCCCCGGTCTGTCAGACTCGACCCACCACCGATCACGTCAAAGGAGACACAGCGGTGAATCAGCCGATCATCGAACTCAAGCAGGTCACCAAGAGCTTCGGCCCGGTCGACGTGCTCAAGGGCATCGACTTCGAGGCCCGCGCCGGGCGCGTGACCGCGCTCGTCGGCGACAACGGAGCCGGAAAGTCCACGCTCATCAAGGGTCTCGCCGGTGTGCAGCCCTACGACGGTGGAGAGGTCCTGTTCGACGGGTCACCTGTTCACCTGCACCACCCGCGAGAGTCGGCACGGCACGGCATCGAGGTGGTGTACCAGGACCTCGCGCTGTGCGACAACCTCGACATCGTGCAGAACATGTTTCTGGGCCGCGAGGAGATGGCGGGGGGCACCTTTGACGAGGGCCGCATGGAGGTCGAGGCGGCGGCCGCTCTGCAGGCGCTGTCCGTGAAGACCATGACGTCCCTGCGACAGAAGGTCGCCTCGCTGTCCGGTGGACAGCGCCAGACCGTTGCCATCGCGCGCTCGGTGGTCAAGCAGGCCAAGGTGGTGATCCTCGACGAGCCCACGGCTGCACTTGGAGTCGCGCAGACCGCTCAGGTGCTGAGCCTCGTCCGCCGGCTCGCCGACAGCGGCGTCGCCGTCATCATCATCTCGCATAACCTCCAGGACGTCTTCGAGGTCGCGGATGACATCGCGGTGCTGTACCTCGGCACGATGACCGCACGCCTCACAGCCCGGGAGACGAACCCCGACGAAGTCGTCGGGTACATCACGGGCACCAAGACGCAGGAGGCGGCGGCATGACCACCGAGACCCAGGGCCCCGTGGTCGAGCCCTCAGACGCGAGCCCGGCAGCCCAGAGCCTGCTCGGCCGCGGCGTCGAGCAGGGCGTCTTCGAGCACGGCCGTTCGTACCTGCGGCGCCTGCGCGGCGGCGAGATGGGGGCGCTGCCAGCGATCGGCGGGCTGCTGGTGCTGTTCATCATCTTCGGCTCCGCGCACAGTGCGTTCCTGACCCCGCGCAACATGGCCAACCTGATCACGCAGGCGGCTCCGCTCGTGGTGCTCGGCATGGCGCTCGTGTTCGTGCTGCTGCTCGGGGAGATCGACCTGTCGGCTGGCGTCACCTTCGGTGTCGCGATGGCGGTCTTCGTGAAGTACACGCAGCCGGACGGGCTGGCGTGGCCGGTGGGCCTCGCTCTGGCGATGGGCATCGGCTTCGCCGTGGGCGCCACGATCGGATTCTTCGTCGCCAAGATAGGCGTGCCGTCCTTCGTGGTCACGCTGGGTCTGTTCCTCGGGCTCCAGGGCGTGATCCTCATGGTGATCGGCGCGGGTGGCACGTACCGACTCATTCCTGAGCCCATCAAGGCCATCCAGAACTCGAATATGCCCGTCTGGGCGGGTTGGGCCATGCTCGCCGCGCTCGTGGGCCTGCTCGTGCTGGTGGCCATGTGGGATCGGTGGCGCCGTGCACGTTCGGGCGCCCCGAACCCGGCGCTGTCGATCGTGCTGCTCAAGCTGGGCACCATCGTGGTGCTCGGCGCGGCATTCGTGACGTTCATGAACCTGGACCGTGGCCGTGCCGCCCAGGCGATCATGGGCGTGCCGATCGTGGTGCCGGTGGTGCTGCTGATCGGGCTCATCGGCACTTTCGTGCTCGATCGCACCCGGTTCGGCCGGTACATCTACGCCATCGGCGGCAACCGCGAGGCGGCTCGACGGTCCGGCGTCAACGTCACGGCGGTCAAGTGGTCCGCGTTCGTCGTGTGTTCGTCCCTCGCGGTGCTCGCCGGTGTGCTGTACGTGTCGAGAGTGGGCTCGGCGGATGCGTCGACGGGGCGCGAGATCGTGCTCTCCGGCGTCGCAGCGGCCGTGGTGGGCGGGGTCAGCCTCTTCGGCGGGCGGGGTCGACTCATGCACGCCGCGGTGGGCGCTTTCGTGATCGCGACCATCGAGAACGGCCTGGGTCTGCTGGGCTTCTCGGCCGGCGCGACGCTCGCCGTCTCCGGCGGCGTGCTGATCCTCGCCGCGACCGTCGACGCCCTGGCGCGACGGCGCTCTGGCGGCGGCTCGACGAACTCCTGACCGTGCGTGCCCCGACCGTCACGGTCGGGGCACGCACGCTGGTGCCCCGCGTAGACTCGCACTCATGACCGACACCGTCCCCAGCACCGACGTCGAGAGTGCCGTCCTGGAGGCGTGCCGACGTGCCAAGGTCGCGTCGCGCGCTCTCGCGACTGCCACCCGAGCCGACAAGGACGCGGCCCTCCATGCGATGGCGGACGCGCTCGTCGCCCAGTCAGCGCGCATCGTCGCGGCGAACGCCGCCGACCTGGAGCGGGGTCGCGCGAGCGACATGTCGCCGGGGCTCCTCGACCGGCTCGAACTCACTGACGCCCGCATCGGCGCCATCGCCGACGCCCTGCGCTATCTGGCGGGGCTTCCCGACCCGGTGGGCGAGGTCAAGCGCGGCTCGACCCTGCCGAACGGCCTGCGACTGGTGCAGAAGGCGACGCCGATGGGCGTGGTCGGGATGATCTACGAGGCCCGTCCGAATGTCACGGTCGACGCTGCGGGGCTCGCCCTGAAGTCGGGAAATGCCGCGGTGCTGCGCGGCGGTTCGGCGGCGGCGAACTCCAACGAGGTCATCGTGGCCGTCCTGCAGGACGCGCTCGAGGCGGCGGGCCTGCCGCGCGACGCCGTGCAGTCCATCGATGCCTACGGGCGCGAGGGCGCCCGCGTGCTGATGAACGCGCGGGGGCTGGTCGACGTGCTCGTGCCCCGTGGCGGGCGCGAACTGATCCAAGCCGTGGTCCGCGACTCGACCGTGCCCGCCATCGAGACCGGCGAGGGCAACTGCCACGTCTACCTCGACGCCTCCGCTCCGGTCGAACGTTCCGTCGAGATCGTGCTGAACTCCAAGGCGCAGCGCGTGGGCGTCTGCAACGCCGCCGAGACGTTGCTGGTGCACCGTGACGCGGCCCAGACGCTGCTGCCCGCAGTGGCGGCCGCGCTTGGCGAGGCGGGCGTCACCCTCCACGCTGACGCCGCAGCGGCCGAGCGCATCGGCTCTGCCGCGACGGTGGTTCCGGCGACCGAGGCAGACTGGGCCACCGAGTACCTCAGCCTGGATCTCGCGGTGCGCGTGGTCGACACGATCGACGAGGCGATCGCGCACATCCAGCGCTACAGCACCGGCCACACCGAAGCGATCGTGACCGAGTCGCTCGCCGCGGCGGAGCAGTTTACGAGAGAGCTCGACACCGCCGCGGTGCTGGTCAATGCGTCGACGCGGTTCACGGACGGAGCGCAGTTCGGGCTGGGCGCGGAGATCGGAATCTCCACGCAGAAGCTCCACGCGCGTGGGCCCATGGGGCTGGCGGAGCTGACGACCACCAAGTGGATCGTGTTCGGCGATGGGCACATTCGCGACTAGCGGGCGCGGCGCGACGTGCGCCTTGCCGCTCATGGAATAATCGACTACCAGACGACGAGAAGAGGATCCCCGCGTGATCACCGAAGCCGCTGAGACGACGCATCACGTCGTGAACGAGCTCCCCATCCCCGCCGAGGCGTTCGGCCTCATCGCCTTCACGGGCCTGATGGCGCTGCTGTTCGTGACCTACGCCTTCCGGAGCGTCGGCAGCCGTCACTGACGTGAGCGCGGCGCTGGCGCGGGTCGGGGTGCTCGGCGGCACCTTCGACCCCATCCACCACGGACACCTGGCTGCAGCGTCCGAGGTGTGCGCAGCGCTGGGTCTCGACCAGGTGCTCATCGCGCCCACGCATCGCCAACCCTTCAAGGACGGGTTCGACTCCGCCCCGGCGTCTGAGCGTCTCGAGATGTGCCGCCGCGCGGTCGAGGGCGACGAGCGGTTTGCCGTGACGCCTGTTGACATCGAGCGCGGCGGGATCACCTACACCGTGGATACCCTCACGGACCTGCGAGATCAGCTTCCCGGCACGAGCCTGTACTTCATCACGGGGGCCGATGCGCTCACCAGGTTTGGCGACTGGAAGGACGTCGACAGGCTGCAAACTCTCGCACAGTTCGTGGGAGTGACGCGGCCCGGTCATTCGTTGCCTCAGTTGGATACCCCACACCTGTTGGTAGAAGTTCCGGCGATGGCGGTATCCTCGACCGAGATCCGCCGCCGGGTGAGGGCCGGAGCGCCCATCCGCTACCTGGTACCTCGCGCCGTCGCCGACTACATCGCGCAGCACGATCTGTACGCGGGAGGAATGCATGACTGACGAGAGCCAGCCGCTCTCGCGCCGAGAACGGCGTGCGCAGGCGGAGCGAGAAGCCGCTCGCCGCGCCGAGGACACGGCATCGATCGACACCAGCCCGATCTCCGAATCGATCCCCACGCACGCGCCTGACGGTCGGACCCTCACGCGCCGCGAGCGCCGACGCCTCGAGCGTCTGCGGAACCCCGTCGAGACGTGGACGGCGGAGGAGGAGCTGATCGCCACCGGTCAGATCCCCGCCATGACCCCGGAGCGCATCGCCGAGCAGGAGCGTGTGGCCCGCGAGAAGGCCGAGCAGGCGCAGCGTGACGCTCAGACGGCGTCACAGGAGTTCCCCGGGCTTCCGGAGGCTGCTCAGGAAGCCCAGACAGTGCGGTCCGCGGCGAGCGCCGAGCAGGACGCGGACCCGTCCGAGCCTCCGGTGCGCGCCTCGCTCATGGGTGCTGCAGCAGCGGCAACCGAGCCTGAGGTGGAGTCTGCTCCGGAGCCGGAGCCGGAGCCGGAGCCGGAGCCGGAGCCCGAGGCCGAGGCCGCGGTGGAGTCTGCGCCCGAGCCCGAGCCCGAGCCCGAACCCGAACCCGAGGCTGAGGTGGAGCCCGAGGCTGAGGTGGAGCCCGAGCCGCAGCCCGCCCCGGAGACCTCCCCGCTCGGGATGCCGCCCGGAATGTCTCCCGAGATGTTCGCCCAGCTCTTCCCCCCGGGTTCGCTGCAGCGCAGGCTCATGGAGCAGCAGTCCGTCGATCTGCAGCCGGCCGCGCCCGAGCCGGAGCCCGAGCCTGCCGACCAACCGACGGTCGATCCTGACGTGGAGTCGGGAACGGACGAGTTGCGTCGGCTGAGCCAGGAGGCCGTCGCGGGGATCGACGCAGTCTCGCAGCGCAGCGCTTCGAGCGCTGACTCGACCCCGAGCGTCACGTCGGCCCCGAGCGTGACCTCGACTCCGAGCACTCCCTCGACGCCCAGCGCATCGTCGGCCTCCGAGGCTCCCGAAGCCTCCGCGGCTTTCGAGCCCTTCCCCGCGGCGGTTCTCGCCGCGCCGCAGAGTTCGCCCTCCGCTCCGTCTCCGACTCCATCGGCACCGTCGGCTGGCGACCCCGAGCCGGCTGAGCCCACCGCCGCCGAGGCCGTGCAGCTCGATGCTCCGGACTTCCCGCGCGAGACCAGTGCGCCGTCGCCGCCCGCGTCGTTCGACGCGATCCTCGGCACCGGAGACATCGCCGCGACCGAGGCGCTCGACCGAGTCTCCAAGGGAGAGTCGCCGGGAATCGGCTCGACCTTCGACGCCGTCGACCAGCAGTCGGCAGTGGCGGGGGAGGCGTTGCAGTCCGCAGACAGCGCGACCGTTCCCTCGGCAGCTGCGTGGGGTGCCCTCCCGCTGAGCCAGGTGACGCACGAGGCCCGCGAGCTTCCCGAGGTGGCGCCGCGCGACGACATCCAGCACCCCGATCTGAGCTCGGTGGGCAGGCCGGCGTTCTCTCCTCAGAACGTCGACCCGGTGCCGACTGGCCAGATCGAGGTCCCGCGTCGAGAGGCGCCCGAGCTCAATCCGGCCGGGGGACCCAAGCACTTCAGGTGGGTCCACATGGTGGTGATCGGCGCGGTCGCGTTCCTCATCGGCGTGATCGTCTGGAACGTCTGGCAGGGCTCGTGACGGCCGCCCCCCGCGCTGTGGAGATCACCCGACTCGCCGCGCGCGCCGCCGACGACAAGAAGGGCACGGAGATCGTGGCCCTCGACGTCTCGTCGCGCATGCCGCTCGCGGATGTGTTCCTGGTGGTGTCGGGCTCGAACGAGCGTCAGGTGATCGCGATCGCCGAGGCGGTCGAGGAGGCACTGCTCGCTGACGGCACCAAGGCCGTGCGACGCGAGGGCATCCGCGAGGGCCGCTGGGCGCTGCTCGACTTCAACGATCTCATCGTTCACGTGATGCACCAGGAGGATCGGGCCTACTACGAGCTCGAGCGCCTGTGGAAGGATTGTCCCGTCCTGCCCCTCGACTAGGAGGTCCGATGCGCGTCTTCGTCGTGCGTCACGGCCAGACCACCTGGAACGTCTCTGGGCTGCTGCAGGGTGCCGCCGACATTCCGCTCACTCCTGAGGGACGTCAGCAGGCGGCCGCCACCGCCGCCGTGCTCGGCCGGCTCGTCGGGCCTGGCGCGACCGTCGCATCGTCCCCTCTGTCGCGAGCCTCCGACACCGCATCGGCCATTGCCACCGAGCTCGGGGTGAAGGCGCACCTGGACGACCGACTGCGCGAGCGGGCGTATGGAGTCTGGGAGGGCATCACTCCCGACCAGCGCGAGAGCGGCTGGCCGGACGAGGTGCGGGCGTGGCATGAGCACGGCAACCCCCCGATCGAAGGGTTCGAAGACCACTTCAGCGTGCGCGACCGCATGGTCGAGGCGATCGAGGAGTGGGCGGAGGACACCACCGGACCGCTCGTGATCGTGACCCATGGCAGTTCCGGCAGAGTGGGCCTCCAGGGGCTCCTGGGCCTGCCTCTCGATCACCGGACCCTCGGCAACCTCCGCAACGCGGCCTGGTCGCGACTGACCCGCCGCGCGCGCGGCGACTGGACGCTCGAGCGCCACAACCTCACCGCCCAGCTCGCGGGAGCGCGGCCGTGAGCGCGATGGTCCTGTGGCGGCACGCGCGCACCGAGTACAACGCCGATGGGCGGCTTCAGGGCTCGCTCGACGTCCCGCTCGGCGAGGGCGGTCGCGCTCAGGCCGCGGGAGCCGCGCGCAGGCTCGTCGATCGCTACGGGTCGGACCTCGTGATCGTGTCCTCGCCGCTGTCGCGCGCGCTCGACACCGCGGACGAGCTGGCCGCGCTCACCGGTGGCGACGTGGCGGTGGACGAGGGCTTCGCCCAGCGTCCCTACGGGGCCTGGGAAGGGCTGACATGGGCGGACGTACAGGCCCGCTGGCCCGAGCAGTTCGCGGCGCGCAAGCGGGGGGAGGATCCGGACATCCCTGGGTGGGGAGTGTCCGCGGACGTCGCCGCGCGCGTGGGTGCGGCGCTGCGGGACCACTGGGATCCCGAGGCCATCACCGTCGTCGTCAGCCACGGCAGCGCGATCCAGCTCGGTCTGCTCGACGTGCTCGGCCTCGAGCCGCTGTCGCGCGTGTTCGGATCCGTGCCTCACGCCGCGTGGCACGAGGTCAGGCGCGTCGAGTCCGGCGCATGGCACGTCGACGCCCTGGGGCTGGGAGCGGATTAGCGTCCGCCGCGCCCGTTGGGTTACACTGTCATTCGCTCTTCGGGGCACCTGGTTCGAAAGAACACGGGGCTGTGGCGCAGCTGGTAGCGCACCTGCATGGCATGCAGGGGGTCAGGGGTTCGAGTCCCCTCAGCTCCACGATGTGTTGAGACAGCATCATGAAAGCCGCTCCTTCGGGGGCGGCTTTCCTCGTTCCGCGGGGATCAGCGCGCGGGATTACGCGCCGAGCGCGGCGTGGATGTCGTCCGCGATCTGCTCCGGCTCCGTCGAGGAGCCGTACCGCTTGATCACCCGACCGTCGCGGCCCACGAGGAACTTCGTGAAGTTCCACTTGATCTTCGAGCCCAGGGATCCTCCGGCCTCGGACTTGAGCCACGTGAACAGCCCGTGCTCGTCCTTGCCGTTCACGTCGATCAACCCGAACATCGGGAACGTGACGCCGTAGTTCTTCTGGCAGAAGTCGCTGATCTCGGCGGCGTCCGCGAGCTCCTGCTTGAACTGGTTCGTGGGGAAGCCCAGCACCGTGAAGCCCTGGTCCTTGAACCGCGCGTAGAGCTTCTCGAGGCCCGCGAACTGCGGGGTGAAGCCGCACTTCGAGGCGGTGTTGACCACGAGCACCACCTGGCCGGCGAAGTCCGCGAGCTCACGCTCCTCGCCGTCGAGGGAGGTGGCGGAGAAGTCGGTCAGCGTCGTCATGGCTCCATGGTCGCACGGCGCCCGCTGCGGCACCATGGGTCCATGACGCGCACCCTGGTGATCGGCGCGACCGGCAGTGTGGGACGCGTGGTCGTGCCCGCTCTGGCGGACGCACGCCTCGACCCGGTCGCCTTCGTACGGGACCCTGCACGCGCATCGGCCCTCCTGGGGGACGTGTCCGTCGCGGAGGGTGCGCTCGAGGACCACGTCGCTCTCGCGGCGGCACTGCACGGGGCCGATGCGGTGGTCATGGTCCACGGCGCGTCCGGTTCCGCACGGGCCGAGGACGTCGACTACGGCGCGGTGCCCGCGGTGCTGAGGGCTCTCGGCGGGGCGCGGCCGCACGTGGTGCTGATGACGTCCATGGCCGTCACGCACGCGACCGGCAGCTGGCGCGAGGCGATGCACTGGAAGCGGAGGGGAGAGCGGCTGCTGCGGGCGAGCGGTCTGCCTCTCACGGTCATCCGACCCGGGTGGTTCGATCTGCAGCCTTCGGGCTGGGACTGCGTCGCGATCGAGCAGGGGGACGTGACGCCGGTCGACTCGCGTCGCCCCGTTGCTCGGTCCCACATCGCCGATGCGGTGGTCGCTTCGCTGCAGTGTCCCGCTGCGGTGGGGGTTACCTGTGAGCTGTTCGCCGCACCGGGAGCGCGCGAGACGAACTGGTGCTCGCGGCTCGAGGCGCTGCGGCGGGACGTGCCGGGCGCGCTCGATGCGGCGATGGATCCCGAGGGGCCGGCGATCGAGGACGAACCGGCGCGGCTGCGTGCTGACCTCGCCGCATTGCGTCCCAGGTGACGGTGCCGGAGCCTGCACCGTCGGACTAGGCTCGCTTCCATGCGGTTCGCGGCGATCGGAGACAGCTTCACCGAGGGCGTGGGAGACGACCTCCCCGACGGCGGCGTGCGAGGCTGGGCGGACCTCGTGGCCGCGGGGCTTGCCGCCGGGCTCGACGAGCCCGTCGACTACGTCAATCTCGCGATCCGCGGGCGCCTCATCGAGCCGATCGTGCGCGACCAGCTCGAGGCGGCCCTCGCGCTGGACCCGCTGCCCACGGTGATCAGCTTCAATGGCGGCGGCAACGACATGATGCGTCCGGGCTTCGCGCTCGAGCGGATCGTCGAGCTGATCGAGCATGCCATCGCGCGGTGCCGCGAGGCCGGCGTGGAGCTGCTGATGCTGTCGGGTGGGGACCCGACCATGAGGCTCCCTCGAGGAGCCACCATGTCCGAGCGCGGGCGCATCTATCTCGAGGCCGTCGACGGCATTCTCCAGCGCCATCCTGAGCAGGCGTTCGTCGACAACTGGTCCGATCAGGAGCTCAGGCGCGCACCCTATTGGTCGCCGGATCGGCTCCACTTGGGTCCCTTGGGCCACGAGCGCGTCGCGGCACGGGTGCTAACCGCGCTGGGCGTGGAGACGGAGCTCCCCACGTCCGAGGACACGAGCGCGGAGACCCGGAGGGCCCTGGACGAGGCACGCTACTACGGCCGCTACGTGCTGCCGTGGATCGGGAGGCGTCTCACCCGGCGCTCCTCGGGCGATGGTCGCGTGGCCAAGCATCCCGACTGGGTGCGCATCGATCCCAGTGCCGTCCGCGAGTCGGCGCCACCCACTCGCTAGCCTGGGCGCATGCCCACCCCTGACTTCGTCCTGAAGCTGCGCGAGCGCATCGGCCACGATCTGCTGTGGATGCCGGGTGTCACGGCTGTGATCCTCCGCGAGACCTCGGGCGGCACCGAGGTGCTGCTGGTGAAGCGCGCGGACAACGGCGCCTGGACACCCGTGACGGGCATCATCGACCCGGGGGAGGAGCCCGCGGGCGCAGGTGCGCGCGAGGCGCTCGAGGAGGCCGACGTGGTGGCCGTGCCGGAGGCGCTGGTGCGGGTGCGGGCGCTCGAGCCCCTCACCTACGACAACGGCGACCGGTCGCAGTACCTGGACCTCACGTACCGCTTCCGTTGGGTCAGCGGTGAGCCGCACCCCGCGGACGGCGAGAACACCGAGGCGCGATGGTTCCCCACCACAGCGCTGCCGGACATGAGCACGGAGATGGGCGACCGCATCGGCGCCGCGCTGCGAGGCGACGACATCGCGGACTTCCTGCCCTGATCCCACCCACCCCCCGCGCCCGCGAAGTGGATCCCTTTCGCTTGCCCAAGCGCTAAGACAAGCGAAAAGGATCCCTTTCGCGGAAAGGGGCGGGGCTAGTGCGCCGCTATCGGGGCTTCGCCCTCGACCTTCTCCGGGCGTCGGATCAGGGTCGCCAGGCCGATGCCGAGCGTCGCGAGGATCGCGCCCACCAGGAACGCCGTCCGGATGCCCGCCGCCTCGGCGGTGGCCTCGGACGCGCCCCCGTCGATCTGCGTGATCGCGACGGCCGTCATGGTCGACACGAACAGCGCTGTGCCGGCCGCGGCCGCCACCTGCTGCAGCGTCGAGATGGTCGCTGAGCCGTGCGAGTACAGGTGCTGGGGCAGCGACCCCAGGCTCGCGGTGAACAGCGGCGTGAAGATGAGTGCCAGACCCGCGCTCAGGGTGACGTGGCACGCGAGCACCATCCACGGCTGAGTGGCGGTGGACAGCGTGAGCGCGAGCATCCACAGCGCGGTCGCGACGAGCGCGGTGCCAGGGATGAGCAGGGGGCGGGGGCCGATGCGGTCGTAGAGCCGGCCCACCGGTCGCGCCATCACGCCCATCAGCAGGCCGCCCGGCAGCAGCATGAGACCGGTCTGGAGGACGCTCAGGCCCAGCACGCCCTGGGTGAACAGCGGCACCAGGATGATGGTGCCGAACAGGGCCATCATCGCGACCACGAACATCGCCGTCGCGACGGAGAAGGTGCGCTCGCGGAACACGCGCAGGTCCAGCAGCGGGGCGTCACGCTTCTGGAGAACGATCTGGCGCCACGCGAACACGCCGGTCACCACCACGCCGATGACCGCGAAGGCGATCGCAACCAACACATTGCCCTCCGCGGACTCGCCGATCTGCGACAGCCCGAACACGAGAGAGCCGAAGCCCACGGCGGCTAGCAGCACCGACGGCAGGTCGAGCGGCGCCGGGCGAGTCTCGTTAGTTGAGCGCATCTTGAGGAAGCCGAACACCAGCACCGTGATCGCCACGGGCAGCACGAACACGAACAGGAAGCGCCACGGCAGGAACTGCAGGATGACGCCCGAGATGGTCGGGCCCAGCGCCGGCGCCACCGAGATCACGAGGCCGATGGTGCCCATGCGCTTGCCGCGCTCGTGCTCGGGCACCAGGGAGATGACCGTGGTCATGAGCAGCGGCAGCATCACCGCCGTGCCGGTGGCCTGGATGACGCGCGCGCCGAGCAGCACCTCGAAGCCCGGAGCGACGGCGGCCAGCGCGGTGCCCGCGACGAACGTCGACATCGCCGCGAGGTACAGCGGGCGGGTGGGGAAGCGCTGCAGCAGCCAGCCGGTGATGGGGATCACCACGGCCATGGTCAGCAGGAATGCGGCGGTCAGCCACTGCGCGTCCACCGCGGTGATGTCGAGGTCCGCCATGAGGTGGGGGATCGCGACGCCCATGATCGTCTCGTTCAGGATCACCGTGAAAGCGGACACGATGAGCACCATGATCACGAGGTTGTCGCGACGGCTCGTGGTCGCGGCGGCGTCAGGAGTGGTGGTGGTGCGGGCGTTGCTGGTGGCGGGCGCGGTCGTCTCGGCCATGGAATCTCCGATCGTGCACGCCAGGCGATCAGCTTCCCAGCGGCGGGGCGGCACAAGGCACACGCGGGGACGGACCATTGTCGCACCTCGCGGCGGGTCCGGGAAGGGCAACCCTTCGGCAGGCCAGGAGATTCCCTACCGGTCGGTCAGATCAGTCCCAGCCTGCTGAAGCCCTCGACCAGCCCGCCGTCCTGCGGCCCCGGCACCACCGCATCGGCGCTCTCCAGGACGTCAGGGTGACCACCCTCGATGCCGATAGCCGTGCCTGCGTAGCGGATCATCTCGACGTCGTTGGGGCCGTCGCCGGCGGCGACCACGTCCGCGGCCGTCAGGCCCAGGTGGTCCACGACGGTGCGCATCCCGACCTCCTTGGTGATGTGTGCCAGGTACAGCTCGCCCGCACCGCGGCCGAGGTCGCGGATCGACGTGTCGACCGCGGCGACCTCGGGGCCGATCTCCGCGGCGATCTGCGAGAGCGGCACGTCCGCGCTGAGGGTCACGACCTTGCAGAACGCGAGCCCGTCGAAGCTGTCGACCACGCGGCGCCCGTCGAGCAGGTCGCGCCAGACCTCTTCCTGGCTCGATCCTGAGCCCGGAGCGCGGGCATCCATGGCGTCGCGGCCCTCGGCGCGCACGTACATGGCTTCGGTCGCCTCGACCAGGCTCACGGCATGGTGACGGTCGAGCGCCGCGATGGACCGGGCGGCGACGGCTGCGGGGAAGGTCTCGTCGCGCAGTACCGCGCCTTCGAGTTCGGCGTACGCGCCGGCGCCTGCGACGACGCCGTCGAAGCCCGCCGCGAGCAGGCGCTCCGAGACCGTGGCGCGCGGCCGGCCCGTGCACAGCAGCACCCGGTGGCCGTTGGCACGCACCGCTCGCACCGCGTCGACGTGGGCGGGCGGCACCCATCCGTGGAACGCGTAGGTGCCGTCGATGTCGAGGAAGACGATGCGGGGGCCGGGCATGGCTCCCAGCCTAGGAGGGATCACAGAGGGCCGATGCCGTGGCGAGGTCCCGCGCGAACGGTTGCCGGGGGGATGGTCGCCTGGCGTACGGTACGGGCGTGGACCCGATCGCGCCGCCCTTCCCCCGAGACCTCGGGGTCGTGGGCGCGGGGCGGGTGGGGCTGGCCCTCGCCGCGCTCGCCGAGCACGCGGGCATCGACGTCCAGGTGGCGGCGTCTCGGGAACCGGAGCGCATTCGCGCTCAGGTTCACGCCGCGGCGCCCGGGGCACACGCCGCGACGGTCGAGCAGGTCGCACGCTCGCAGGTGGTGGTGCTGGCGCTGCCCCTCGGTAAGGTCCGCACGCTCGACGCCGCGATGTTCAACGGCGTGCTCGTGGTGGATGCGACCAACTACTGGTGGGAGCTCGACGGTCACCTGCCGCAGTTCGAGGACCTCGCGACGTCCTCTTCGGAGCAGGTCCAGTTGCTGCTGCCGGGTGCTCGGGTGGTCAAGAGCCTCAACCACCTCAGCGCCTACGCGCTCGAGGAGCTCGCGCGGCCTCGAGGTGTGGCTGACCGACTGGCGGTCGCGGTCGCGGGGGACCACGAAGCGGATCTGCGCGCGGTGAGCGCCCTCGTGGACCGGCTGGGCTTCGATCCCATCGCAGCAGGTCCGCTCGCCGAGGGCATGCGCTTCGAGCCTCAGACGGAGCTGTTCGGTGCGGATGCCGACGCGCAGGAGGCGCGAGAGATTCTCGACCGGTTCTGGGACTCGCAGCGTGGTCGCGTCGTCGGTCGCGCGCGCTCGCGCGAGGGGTGACGGGGCAGGCGCGACTAGAGCCTGCGCCGTCGGGGGGTGAGCCGGACGGCAGGCAACGGGGGAGCGGGGATCCTCACCGCGTTCGCCTCCGGCACCGTCCCGAAGCGGGCGTCGTGCGCCTCCCAGGCCTCCCGCGCATCGGCGATCTCCTGGTGACTGCGGCCCACGAAGTTCCACCACATGAGTAGGTCATCCGGAAAGGGCTCGCCGCCCAGGAGGAAGACGCGGGCGTCGGAGGGTGCACGGAGGGTCACGGACCTGCGGTCCGTGCCGAGGTACAGGATCGCGCTGTCGCGAGGTGCACCCAGGGCGCCGCCGTCGGTGTCCAGCACCTCGACGTCACCGGTCACCTGCAGGACCCCGTGCTCCCAGTGCGGCTCGAGCGGCACCGGCACGGTGGCGCCCGCGGGCAGGTCGATCTGCACGCCCACGAGCGGCGTGTGCACGGTCGCGGGTGACCGCACGCCCGCGAGCTCGCCCATCACCACGGTGGCGCGGGCGCCTCCGCCCAGGTCGACCTCGGGCAGCGAGGCGTGGGTCTCGAATGCGGCATCCCCGTCCCGGGTCTCCTCGGGCAGCGCGACCCAGAACTGGATGGCGTCGAGCATCGTCTGGGGCGTCACCGAGTGCTCGGTGTGGGCGATGCCGTGTCCGGCGGTCATGAGGTTGAGCGCTCCGGGCCGCAGCACCACGTGCGAGCCGAGCGAGTCGCGGTGGCGCGCCTCACCGGTGAGCGGCCAGGTGACTGTCTGGAGCCCGGTGTGCGGGTGGGCGTCGACGGTCATCGTGGTGACCTGCGGGCCGAACCGGTCCACGAAGCACCAGGCGCCGATCGTGGGCAGCGCGCGCTGCGGAAGCGCGCGGCGCACTGTCATCGCGCGCAGTCCGCCCAGGGGAACGTCGCGGGCCTCGAGCATGATCGCGCGCGGACCCGGACGCTCGTGCATGGTCACTGACCGACGATCCTCAGCCCGGGAGTGTCGTGGCGGTCGACGTAGCGCGCGACCGCCGGGCACAGTGGAGCGACGGCGAGTTCCTGGCGGACGGCGTCCTCGAGAGCTGCCTCGATCAGCGGCTTCGACAGGCCGCGACCCCGGAAGTCCTCGAGGACCTCGGTGTGGGTCATGACGAGGATCCCGTCGCCCGAACGCGTGTCG
Source organism: uncultured Demequina sp. (assembly GCF_913055775.1). Lineage (GTDB taxonomy): Bacteria > Actinomycetota > Actinomycetes > Actinomycetales > Demequinaceae > Demequina. The sequence continues at coordinate 18,494 of NZ_CAJXJX010000013.1, forward strand.
ATCCAGCCCACGAGCGTGCCGTCGACTCGCAGTTCGTAGCGCGCGGCGTCCGCGTTCCAGGTGGTCTCCGTCACGGTCATCCCTCGGTCAGGTCGAAGGGCTCGCGGCGGCCGTCCCGCAGCGAGCCACCGGTCGCGAGCCGCATCATGTCGGAGTCGAGGTCGATGCCCAGTTCGGTCCCGCCGGCGGAGCCGAAGGTGTGCTGGTAGCGCGACCACGAGTCGTCGCGAACCTTCCGGGCAAAGCCGGACTCGACGAGGATCGCCAGCTCGGTCGCCGCGCGATCGATGCGGGTGCCGAGCGCCTTGTCGGTCCAATCCTCGGTGGAGGCGAACAGCCCGGTGGGCACCGGCAGCGCGCGAAGATAAGCAAAGAGTGCGCGCATCTCCTCGTCGACCACCAGCGCGTGTCGGGCGGTACCCGCGGTCGCGGCGAGAATCACGGGCTTGCCAATGAGCAGGTCGTTGTCGAGCACCTGGAAGAAGCTCGAGAAGAGGCCCGAGGCCCCAGCCTTGTAGACCGGCGCGGCGGCGATGATGCCGTCTGCGGCCTGGAGTGCCTCGATGGCCCTCGTGAACTTGGGGCCCATCAGCTGGCTCGAGAGCGCCTGCGGGAGCTCGGGCAGGAGCTCGCGCAGGTCGATGGTGGTGGCGGTGACCGTGTGGCCGCGGTCCTCGAGGATCGCGACCGCGCGCTGCGTGGCGCGATCCGCGAGCAGGCGCGTCGACGACGGGTCGGAGACGCCCGCGCTGACGGTGACGAGGCGGTAGTTCTGAGTGGTCATGACTCCTCCGGAGCGAGCTTGCGAGAGAGTGTCTCGAGGAGCACGAGCTCCTGGTCGGTCAGTGCGGCGGTCATCGCGGTCGCGACCTCGCGGCCGTGCGCGCGGCCGATGCTGCGCTGCATCTCGCGTCCCGCGTCGGTGAGCGAGATGTGAGCCGCGCGTGCATCGTCCGGATCCGCGCATCGGCCCAGCAGACCGCGCTCGACGAGGCGATCCACCAGGCGCGACAGCGCGGGCTGACTCAGCAGCACGTGCTTGCCGAGCTCGCCGATCCGCTGCGGACCGTCGCACTTGGACAGCGTGTACAGGACGTCGTACTCGCGCATCGACAGGCCGTGCCACACGTCCTGCGCCGCGAAGCGGCGCATGAGCGCCGCGTGCGCGGCCATCGTCGCCTCCCACGCGTGATTGGCGAGGACGGTGCGGGACCTGACCCGCGCATCGGCTTCCGTAGTGGTCATGGCCGTGTCACATGCTCGGGTACGCCGCGACGGACTGCTCGGAGTCCTGGTACGGCGAGCCGCCGGTGACGTTGTCGCCGCGGTTGGCGTTGGGGCGGGGCTGGCGCGGCTCCTCGTCGCCGTACTTGGCCGTCACCCGGGCGGCGTGCGTGGGGGCCTCTGCCGTGCCGGGCTCGCGCTTGGCGTCGAGCTCCTTGCGCAGGACCGGGACCACCTCGCCGCCCAGCAAGTCGAGCTGCTCCAGGACGGTCTTCAGCGGCAGACCCGCGTGATCGACCAGGAACAGCTGGCGCTGGTAGTCGCCGAACGCGTCGCGGAAGGTCAGCGTCTTGTCGATGACCTCCTGCGGGCTGCCCACGGACAGCGGCGTCATCTCCTCGAAGTCCTCCATCTTGGGACCGTTGCCGTACACCGGTGCCTCGTTGAAGTAGGGGCGGAACTGGTCGTGCGCGTCCTGGCTGTTCTTCGCGATGAAGGCCTGGCCGCCCAGGCCCACGATGGCCTCCTTCTGGGTGCCGTGGCCGTGCGCCTCGAATCGGCGGCGGTAGAAGTCGATGAGGCGCTGGTAGTGCTCCTTGGGCCAGAAGATGTTGTTCGCGAAGTAGCCGTTGCCGTAGTACGCCGCCTGCTCGGCGATCTCGGGGGTGCGGATCGAGCCGTGCCACACGAACGGCGGGACGTCGTCCAGCGGGCGGGGCGTGGACGTGAAGCCCTGGAGCGGACCACGGAAGTTGCCCTCCCAGTCCACGACGTCCTCGCGCCACAGGCGGTGCAGCAGGTTGTAGTTCTCGAGCGCAAGCGGCAGGCCCTGGCGGATGTCCTGGCCGAACCACGGGTAGACCGGCGCGGTGTTGCCGCGACCCAGCATGAGGTCCATGCGGCCCTTCGACAGGTGCTGGAGCATCGCGTACTCCTCGGCGATGCGCACCGGGTCGTTGGTGGTGATCAGCGTGGTGCTCGTCGTGAGGATGAGCCGCTCGGTGAGGGCCGCAATGTGGGCGAGCAGCGTCGTGGGGGAACTGGAGAAGAACGGCGGGTTGTGGTGCTCGCCGATCGCGAAGACGTCGAGACCCACCTCCTCCGCGTGGACGGCGATGCGGGTGACCGCATCGATGCGCTCCGCCTCGGACGGCGTGTAGCCGGTGACGGGGTCGCGGGTGATGTCCGAGACGGACATGATGCCGAACTGCATGGGGGTGCTCCTTGATGGGCGGGTCGTCTGGCGTGGCCTGGCGACAATTATATGCGTTTGCATCTAATAACGCGAGCGGCCTGGATTCATTCCCGCAACTCACTCACGACTGTCAACGTCGCTGACTCCGCGAGCACCCGGCCGCGCCTCAAACGAGGCAACCCAGGATCACGGGTCTCGGGCTCACAGCCTCACGAGGCAACTCAGGATCACGGGTGCGGCAGGTCAGGACGCGTCCTGGCCCTCGGCCATCGCCAAGGTCGCTCGCGCCGCGCGCGCAAGCTCGACACCATAGGCGCGCCCATGGCCTGCGGCGTGGACCGCGAGCGGGTGCAGTTGGTGCACCGGCAGCCGAGCTCGCCAGCCGTCGCGAAGCTCCCCGACCTCCCGGTAGCCCTCGATGATCTGGTCCAGGTGCGGTGCCCCGAACAGGGCCAGCATGGCCAGGTCCGTCTCGGGATGTCCACCGTGTGCCGCGGGGTCGATGACGATCGCACCGTGGGCGTCGAACAGCAGATTCCCGGCCCACAGGTCCCCGTGGATGCGCGCGGGAGCCGCGCCGTCATCGAAGGCTCCGTCGACGATTGCCGCGCATGCGTCGAGGACGGTCGCCGCCTCGCTTGCGGTGAGGTGACCTGCCTGGCGAGCAGGCTCGAGGAACGGCTCCACTCGGGCCCCGGCGTAGAACTGTCCCCACGAGTCCGCAGTCGAGCGCGGCATCTCTCGGCGTCCGATGAACAGCGGCCCGTCCCAGCCTGCGGGCGGAGCGCCGAAAGCCTCGGCGCCTGCGACATGTGTCCTCGCGAGGTCGCCGCCGAAGGTGCGTGCAGCGCGGGACGTCGGCGCCGTGGTGACGATGCGGTCGAGCGTGATCGACGCCGAGGTGACGCGGCGCACGCCGACGGCGCGGGCGCCTCCTGCCTCCGCGAGCCAGCGCAGCCCAGCCGCCTCGGCCTCGAAGAATCCGGGTGGCGCGTCGTTCCTCGTTTTGGTGAACGGTTCCATGGAAGTCCAGGCTCTCGCGGATCTCGATGGACCGGGAACAGCCGTTCGTGCCCGTCACGTGCCTCGTCAGGGCTGATCGGCCGGCTACTGAGTACGTGGCTTGCCTAGTTCTCGGTGGGGAGCGGGGGCGAGGCGGGGGCTCGGTGCGGGATTCTGCGCGGGGCCATCACGCCCGCGAGCAGCACCACCACGAGGCCCATGAGCGGCATGATCATCAGTCCGGCGCGCAGGCTCCACGTGTCGGCGATCGCGCCCACCACCGGTGGGGAGATGAGGAACGCGAGGCGCAGTGTCCACCCCACCACGGTCAGTCCGGTTCCGGACTTGAGGCCGCGCATCTCGTCGGCCGCGTGGAACGCGCCCGGGATCAGCGTTGCGATGCCGACGCCCGCGGCGGCGAAGCCCGCGATCGTTCCCCACACGCTGGGGAAGGCCAGTGCGAGGCCCATGCCCACGAACACCAGGGCACCGCCCGCGCGCGCCACCGCGCGCTGGCCGAACCGGTCCACCATCCGGTCGCCGGTGATGCGCCCGATGAACTGGAATCCCTGCAGGGCGATGAAGCCGAACGCGGCAACGGATGCGGCGGCACCCAACTCGTCGCGCAGGTACGAGGCCGCCCAGGTCGACGCGGCGTCCTCCGCCCACGCGCCGGCGATCGCGATCATCGACAGCGCCAGCAGGAGGCCCCACATGCGGCCGGGGATGCGGCGCGGGCGGTGGCCGTGCGGCATCCCCGCCTCGTCCTCGCCGGACTCGATCACTGACTGCGGCTCGGGCCCCCGGAGCAGCATGGGGTAGCTGACCACGTTCAACGCGACCACGACGACCGCCATGATGACGAAGTGCCAGGTCACGGGAAGGCCGAGGCCCGTCGCGGCCGCGCCCATCAGACCGCCGATCACGGCGCCGATCGACCACATGGCGTGGAACGCGTTGTTGATCGAGCGCTTGTAGAGCCGTTGCACCCGCAGGCCGTGGGAGTTCTGGGCGACGTCGACCCAGGCGTCGGTGGCGCCGACGAAGAACAGCGCCGCGCCGAACACCCACACCGACGGCGCGAAGCCCGCGACCAGCATCGCGACGGTGCAGCCGAGCATGCCGAGCACGGCGACGCGCGACGATCGGAAGCGCCGGATCATCGCGCCGGCGAGGAGCCCCAGGCCCAGCGAGCCGATGGGCCACATCGCCATCGCGATGCCGAGAGTGCCGTACGAAATCTCGAGGCCGTCGCGCAGCTCGGGCAGTCGCGGCGCGAGGTTGCCCAGCAGGATGCCGTTGGTCATGAAGACCAGGGACACTCCCAGGCGCGCCCGGCGAAGCTCGGGCGCCACGGTGGGGCGGGCGGCGGTCATTCACCCTCGCCAATGCGGAAGCGAGTGGTGAGCAGGTCCTCGACCCGCGAGCTCGGCCCCACCAGCAACGTGAAGTCGCCCGGCTCGATCACGCGCTCGCCGGCGGCATTGACGATGCTGCACGCCGCCAGGTGCACGGCGACCTCGACCTCGCGCGATTGTCCGGGCTCGAGCGTGACCTGTCGGTGGCCCTTGAGCTCGCGATCGGCCCACGTGGCGGACGTGACCTCGTCGCGTACGTAGACCTGCACGGTCTCGAGAGCGGCGCGCTCGCCGGTGTTCGTCAGGGTGACCTGCGCGCGCACCACGGGCTCGTCGCCCGGGGGCAGCAGGCGCAGATCCCCGTACTCGACCGTGGTGTACGAGCGGCCCTCGCCGAAGACCCAGCGCGGACGCTGGGTCAGGTCCGCGTAGCGGGTGCCGTGCTGTGCGTCGATCTGGTTGTAGAAGACCGGCTGCTGGCCCGCGTGGCGCGGCCAGCTGAGCGGCAGGCGCCCGCTGGGCTCGATCGCGCCCAGCAGCAGCTCGGCGACCGCCTGGCCGCCGTGCATGCCGGGGTTGGCGGCCCAGATGACGGCCGATGCGCGCTCGGCCGAGGGAGGAAGGACGTGCGGCTTGGAGGCGAGGACGACGAGAATCACCGGGGTGCCGGTCTCGACGAGCGCGTCCAGGAGCACGACCTGGCCGCCCTGGAGCTCCAGCGTCGCGGTCGAGCGGCCCTCGCCGATCAGCTCGATGCGGTCGCCGAGCACGGCGACGGCGACGTCCGCGGCGCGCGCGGCCTCGACGGCCGCGTCCAGCTCGGCCTGATCCACGGGAGCGGAGTGCGCCACGCGCGGACGCGGCTGGCCGTCGGCGAAGAACTCGCCGTCGGGGTCCGGGCCGGATTCGACGATGGACGCGCCGCGCTCATAGGTGACGGTCCAGCCCTCGGGGATCTGCTCGCGCAGGCCGTCGACGACGGTCAGGATCATGTCGCGCGGCTGGCCGTGCGCGAGCCAGTCCGCCTGGCCCGAGCTGCCCGCCCAGTCGCCCAGTTGGGTCTGGGCGTCGTGGGCGTTGGGTCCCACGACCGCGATGCTCCGTGCGGGTGCGTCGCCTCCCGTCCCCAGCGGCAGGAGTCCGTCGTTCTCGAGCAGCACCAGAGAGCGGCGCGACGCCTCGAGTCCGAGCTCGCGGTGCTCCGCGCGAGCGACGTCACGGTCGATGCGCTCGGCGTCCGGCATGCGCGGATCCTCGAACAGGCCCAGGTCGAACTTGAGCGTCAGGATGCGAGCGACCGCCTCGTCGATGCGCGCCTCCTCGAGCAACCCCTGCGCGACCGCGTCCTGAGCGCCCTGGAAGAAGGCCGGAGTGGTCATGATCATGTCGTTGCCGGCGTTGACAGCGGCGGCGGCTGCCTGGGCGTAGTCCGGGAACATGCGCTGCTCGCGCACGAGGTTGCCGACGTTGTCCCAGTCGGTGATGAGCGTGCCCGTGTAGCCCCACTCGCCGCGCAGCACGTCGTTCAGCAGCCAGTCGTTCACGGTGATGGGCGTGCCGTCGATGGACTGGTAGCCCAGCATGAAGGTGCGGCAGCCCTCGCGCGCGACGCGCTCGAACGGCGGCAGGAACCACGATCGCAGCTTGCGGCGCGACACGTCCGCCTCGGAGGCGTCCCGACCGCCCTGGGTCTCGGAATACGCGGCGAAGTGCTTGGCGGTGGCGAGCACAGCCGTCGGGTCGCCGAGCCCGTCACCCTGATAGCCGGCGACCATCGCGGAGGCGAGCTCGCCGATGAGGTGCGGGTCCTCGCCGAAGGTCTCGGAGACGCGGCCCCAGCGCAGGTCCCGCGTGATGCACAGGACGGGGGAGAAGGTCCAGTGGATGCCGGTCGCGGAGGCCTCGACGGCCGTCGCGCGTGCGACGCGCTGCACGAGGTCGCGATCCCATGTCGCGGCGAGCCCCAGCTGGGTGGGGAAGATCTCGGCGCCGTCCCAGAACGAGTGGCCGTGAATGCAGTCCTCGCCGATGAGCAGGGGGATCTGGAGCCGTGTGGCCTCGACGAGCTCTCGCGCCGCGATGACGTTCTCGGGTGAGGTGTGCAGGATCGAGCCGACGTGGAAGTTCTCGATGATCGCGCGCACGCCCGTCGGGGCGCTCAGCTGCATCATCTGTCCGACCTTCTCGGGGAGAGTCATGCGCGCGATGAGGTCCGCGACGCGGTCGGCGGTGCTGAGGCTCGTGTCGAGATAGGCGGCGGTGTCCACTCGGGATCCTTTCGGGGTGGCGGCGCTCCGGGGCGCACCGATCGTATCAACTTTCCTACCGCATGGTAAGTTGAACGGATGGTGGAGGACGATCGGCTCGACGGGCGCCAGAGGCGCGGCCGCGACACGCGCGCGCACATCATCTCCGCCGCGATGGAGCAGTTCTGCGAGTCAGGCTACCGGGCGAGCTCGCTGCGCGACATCGCCGCGCGCGCGGACATCACGCATCCGGGCGTGCTCTATCACTTCCCGACCAAGGAGGCCCTGCTCATGGCGGTGCTTCAGCGGCGCGACGAGCAGGGCCGCGAGACGCGACCTGTGGTGGGGGAGATGGGCAGGGCCGCGCTCGCGAGCATGGCTGCCGCTGCGGCGCACAACGAGACTCAGCGCGCCATGGTCGAGTTGTACGCCGTGCTGTCGGCAGAGGCGACGGGGCCTGACCACCCCGCGCACGCGTACTTTACGGAGCGCTACGAGCGCCTGCACGCCAACGTCCTCGAGGCCTATACGGTCGCTCGCGACGCTGGCGACCTGGTCGACGACGTGGAGCCGCGGGTGGCCGCGCCGCAGCTGATCGCGCGCATCATCACGGCGCACCTGAACACTCAGCTGCGCGTGCCGCTCGACGCCTTCTAGGCGTTCGTGGAGCCCGCGCCCGTCGTGTCCAGCTCCGCCAGCCAAGCGCGGTAGGCCTCGGTGCTGAAAGGCCGGCCCAGGAAGGTCTCGACAAGGGCCCCTGCGGGCTGCGAGCCTCCGGGCACCAGCACCGCATCGCGGTAGCGGTGAGCGGCGGCGGCGTCGAGCAGGTCCGCGGGGTTGAACCCCGTGAAGAGGTCGCGCGCGATCGCGAGGCTCCACTGATACGTGTAGTAGCAGGCCGAATACCCCGTGAGGTGACCGAAGCTCGCGTACTGGTGCGTGTCGTCGAGCCGCTCGCGCACGTCGTGGCGTTCCTCGATCGCGGCCGCGAACGCGGCGATGTCCTCGGGAACGTCGCGGTGCAGCTGGTAGGAGAGCTGCGCGTAGACCAGTTGCCGGCACGTGAGCAGGCCGCGTGCGAGGTGCCGGCTCGCGCGTAGGCTGTCGACGAGTGACTCCGGAATAGGCGTGCCATCCTCGTCGACCGCGAAGCGGGCGAGCACGGCGTGGTCCCAGGCCCACTCCTCGAGCAGCTGGGACGGCGCCTCGACGAAGTCCCACTCGCCCTTCTCGGACAGCCCGGCCAGGCGCATCCACTGGCCACCGCCGGACAGGATCGCGTGCATCAGGTGGCCGAACTCGTGCAGGAAGGTCTCGAGGTCGTCGAACGTCATCGACCCGCGAGGGAAGTTGCACACCAGCGCACTCACCGGCAGGTGGCGACCGGCGATGCCGGTCACGACGGGGAAGCACGCCATGTGCCCGTACTTCCCGGCACGTGGGTGCATGTCGAGCAGGATGCGGCCGATGCGGTGGCCACCTGACAGGACGTCGTACGCCTCGACGTCCTCGTGCCACCGCGGCGCATCGGCCACCGGCTCGAACGACAGATCGAAGAGGTCGCCGGCGAGGGCGAGGATGCCGTCGCGCACCCGTCCGTAGTCCAGGTACCGGCGCACCTGGTGAGGGTCCACGCCAAAGCGCTCGGCCTTGAGGGTCTCGATGTAGTAGCGCGAGTCCGCGACGGTGACCGCGGTCGCATCTGGGTGGTCCTCGCGCATGCGCTCGAGCAGCATCGCGGCGTCAGCCTCGCCCGCAGGCCGTGCCGCGGAGTCGAGGTCCGCGAGGAACGACTCGATGCCCGCGCCGTCGGGCATCATCATCCGCGCTGTCGCGTAGTCGGGCCAGCCCTCGAAGCCGAGCAGGCTGGCCTTCTGGTCGCGCAGGCGCAGCAGGCGATCGAGCACCTCATCGTTGACGGGGTGTGCGCGCTCGTAGTCGGCGCGGACCAGCGCCTCGCGCGCCGACCTGTCGCTGGCCATCGCGAGGAAGGGACCGGAATCCGGGTAGTCGGTCGTGATCTCGACCAGGCCGTCGTCGCCCGCAGGGTGCGCGGCGACATAGTCCTCGGGGAGTCCCGCGAGCACCTCCGGCGTCACGCGGATGCGACCCACGTCCTCGCGAATGTTCTCCGAGAACTCGGTCTCTGCCGCTGAGAGCTTGCGGTCGATGTCCGCGAGGCGCTGACGCGTCTCGGCGTCGAGGTGCGCGCCCTGCAGCCGGAAGTCCCGGAGCACCAGGGTGCGCAGGTACGGAGCCTCGTCCCCGGGGGGCACGGGCGCCCCCTCGAGCGCGGCGAAGAGCTCGGGATCGCCGTCTCGAGCCGTGCGGAAGGCCGCGACCTCGTGCACGAGGTCGACGCATGCGTGACGCACCTGCGCATCCGGGTGGACCTCGGCGATCGACTCGACCAGCTGATGCGCGTGCGCCACGGCGACGTCCGCGTCGTTCCACGCGTCCCAGGCGTCGCCGCTCGGTCCGGAACGCACGCCATCGAGTGCCTCGCGCGCCGCCGACAGGCGCTCGTGAACATAGGCGGCGACGAACTCGCCCCACGGCTCGCTTGGCATCGGCAGGGTGGTGAGAGTGGCCTCGCTGGTCATCTCGCCAGGGTATCCGCGCGCATGTGGTGCCCGGGTCACCAGCGCTCGGACCAGCGCTTTCACCGTGCACGTGTGCGGCAACGGGAGTAGCGTGCAAGGAGGGCGGTGGCACGCCCCACGTCGCGCGCGCGGCGGAGACAAAGGAGCAGGCAATGGCAATGAACGACACGTCCACCACCACTGTCGAAGGGCCCGTGGGTTCGCGGGCCGGATGGGTGATGCTCAGCATCACCCGCATCGTTATCGGGTTCTACTTCCTGTGGGCATTCATCGACAAGGCGTTTGGCCTGGGCTTTTCCACCTGCCGCAACTCTGCGGAGGACGGATCGTTCACGGTGGATGTCTTCTGTGACAGCGCGTGGTTCAACGGATTCCCGCGCATCACCGAGGGCTACCTGGTGTTCGGCGGGAATCCCCAGAGTCCTTTCAACGACTTCTACGTCGATTTGGGAGGACAGGCGTGGACCGACTGGCCGTTCATGATCGGCCTGCTCGGCATCGGACTCGCGCTCATGCTCGGCATCGGCACGCGGATTGGAGCCATCTCCGCAACCCTCATGCTGCTCATGATGTACACCACGCAGATCCCGCTCTCCACGAACCCGTTCCTTGACGACCACATCATCATGATCGTCGCCGTCATCGCGGCGGTCTTGCTCGAGGCCAGGTATCAAGCCGTCGGGTTCGGCCAAGCGTGGAAGCGCATGGGAGTCGTCGAGAAGAACCGCTGGCTCATCTAGCCGCGTTCTTCGGGCGGGGCTGCGCACTCGGCGCGGCCCCGCCTTTCCGCGTGCGTCACCCTGGCAGAGGGCCGATGCGGGGCTCAGTCCCGCGATTCGAGCCACGCGGCGACCACGTCGCCGATCATGGATCGGTGATGGTCGCGCAGGTTCGGGTCCAGCATGTCGCGGCCGAACAGGAAGCCGAACGTGTGGCGGTTGGCGACCTGGAAGAAGCAATACGCGCTGATGACGATGTGGACATCGAGAGCGTCCACCTCGCGACGGAAGCTGCCGTCGGCCTGGCCTCGCGACAGGATGTCATCGAGGACGCCCAGCGCATTCTGGTTGAGTTCGCGTAGGCCGTCGATGCCCTGGATGAACTCCCCGCGGTGGATGTTCTCGATGGCCACGAGCCGAATGAACGAGCTGTGGTCCAGGTGGTGGTCGTACGTGCGTTCGGCGATCCGACGCAGTGCCTCGCGAGGCGGCAGGTCTCCCACGTGCACGGACTGCTCGGCCTCACGGATGCCGCGATAGGCCGCCTCGAGCACCGCGACGTACAGATCCTTCTTGCTGCCGAAGTAGTAGTAGATGCCGCGCTTGGTCATCTTCGTGCGACGCGCGATCTCGTCGACGCCCGTGCCTGAGTAGCCGGACTCAGCGAAGGCCTCGGTGGCGACCGTGAGCAGTTCGGCGCGCGTGCGCGCGGCGTCACGCTTGCGCCCGGGTGCGGTCGTCACGGTGTCACTCTACTGAGGAGGCAGGCCGGTCCGCAGGTGCGGTGCCGCGACGCGCGGCGCCTCGGAGAGCAAACGTCGCGGAGTGTCGACCAGCATGGTCTCGATCTCCCGGTCGCTGACGCCAGCCGCGGTGAAACGGGGCAGGACGGTCTCGAACAGGTGCTCCATGTGCCACAGCGGCGCGTGGACCGTCCTCCACGCGGGCGGTGTCACTCGGCTGAAGACCGCGGCGTCGTGGGAGAGAACCACCTGCTCCACCAGACCGGCGTCGAGGACGGCGAGAAGCATGCGGATGCGCGCGTCATCGGGCAGCACATGTTCCATACCAAAGCGGTCGAAGCCCAGGTACGCGCCTCGCGCGGCAAGGGTGAGGAGGTAATCGAGGTCAGTCGAGTCGCCCGCGTGTCCCACGACGACCCGGTCAGGGGCGACCTCGAGCTCATCGAGCAGCTCGAGTTGAGCAATCCCCCCTCGGGAGCCCGCGTGCGAGTGCGTCATGATCGCCGCGCCGGTGCGACGATGGGCGTGCGCGGCTGCCGCGAACACTCGGCGCACGTCTGGTGTGATGCCGCCGAGGTCCGAGGCGACCTTGATGACCCCTGCTCGGACCTCAGTGCCTGCAATGCCCTGTTCGAGGTCACGCACCATCAGCTCGACGAGCGGATCCGTCCCGCCGACGAGGGTGCCGGGGCCGTGCATGCGCACAGCGGGCGGGAGGTCGCCCACGCTGTACCAACCGGTGGCGGCGACGATGCGCACGGGACTTGCGGCGGCGACCCGCGCCACAAGAGAGGCGTTGCGACCGATCCCGGGGACGGTGAGATCGACGACCGTGCGGACTCCGCGCTCATGCAGGCGGTGCATGGTCTCGACGGCGGAGTCGACCGCGCCCTGCTCATCCCATGAGGGATGAGGCAGGGCGCGGTCGAGCTCCAGGTCGCCGACGAAGACGTGCTCGTGCATCAGCGTGAGGCCGAGCGCGTCCGGTTCCACGAGGCCCGTGTAGGTCGGGACTCGAGCGTCGGCTGACATGACGTCAGCTCGGGTCAGGGAGCCGTGGCGCGGATGGCGTTGAACACTTCGAGCGACTCGCCCGTGAACGTGTTCTCGAGGAAGGCGACCGCCATCTCGGAGAACGCGTCACGGTCGACGTCGTCGACGATCTCCCACTCGCCCTCGGCGCGCCAGGCGTCCAGGGTCTCCGTCTCGCCCTGGGCGATGCACTCGGTCACCGAGTCCACTGCGGTGATGGTCGCTGCGGACAGCGCCTCCTGCTGCTCGGCGCTGAGCTCGTCCCAGATGGGGCTGACGATCACCAGGTTGGTGTTGAGCTGGTGAGCCGAGAGGCTCAGGTAGTCCTGGACCTCCTTGAGGTTCGATGCGTCGATGTTCGTGACCGGGTTCTCCTGTCCGTCGACGGTGCCGTTCTGGAGCGCGAGGTAGAGCTCCTCGTAGGCGACCTCGGTAGCCGTCGCGCCGAGCGCCTCGGCGTTCATGAGGTACTGCGGCGATCCCGGGAAGCGCATCCGCAGTCCATCGAGGTCCTCAGGAGTGCGAATGGGGTCGTTGGCGGTGAAGTGACGTGCGCCAGCGGACCACACGCCGAGCGTCTGCACGCCGGTCTCGGTGTAGAAGCCCTCGATCAGCACGGCGGACTCGTCGCTGGCCATGAATGCGGCGAGGTGAGCTTCGTCGTCGAAGGCGAACGCGGAGTCCAGCACGCTGATGGGCTCGTACACTGCTCCCAGCGCGGAGGCGCCCTGGATGTCGATGTCGATGTCTCCCGAGACCACCGACGCGATGCGGTCCGCATCGCCGCCGAGCTGGCTCGACGGGAAGATCTCGATGGTGAGGCCGACGTCTGCGGCGGCCACTTCATCGGCGATGACCTGGGCGCCGCACGCGTGCTGGGGCTGGTCCTCGGTGTAACTGTGGGCGAGGGTGAGTTCGATCGCCTCGGCCATCGAGTCGTCGGGCTCACTGGTCTCTTCTGCGGTCGTTTCCTCTGAGGTGGGCTCGTCCTCGGCGTCCGAGGAGGAGCACGCGGTGAGCAGGACCGCCGGGACCGCGGCAGCGGCGATCCAGCGGGTCAGGCGGGGACGTGGTGACTTCATCGTTCCTGTCCTTTCAGTGGTGCCACGTGGGCGGGATTCCTTGTCGCCTCCGCGGCGACCAGGTCTGTGAGGTCGGCAAGCATCGCGGCACGGTCGGCCGGCTCGCCGGTGAAGATCTCGAAGGCGTCTGCGGCCTGGTTCATGGCCATGCCGAGCCCCGTGACGACCGAGCATCCGCGCGAACGGGCGCCGCGCACGAACGCGGTCTCGACGGGGCGGTACACGATGTCGACCACGAGCGTTCCTGCGCGCAGGAGCGCAGGATCGACGGCACTGCCCGGGTGCGCCGCCATGCCGAGCGGGGTGGCGTTGATGACGGTGTCCGCCGCAGGGATGAGGTGGGCCAGCTCCTGCGCGCTCGCGCTCTCGGCGCCCGTCGCGGATGCGAGTGCTTCGGCGCGGCCCGCGTCGAGATCGGCGACCACGAAGCGCGTGGGCTGTCGCTCGGCGATCGCCCGCGCGACGGCCGCGCCGGCTCCTCCCGCGCCCACCAGCACCGTGGTGCCCAGCACCCGGCCGTCGCGCGCCTCGTCGATCGAGGCGGCGAACGCCGTGACGTCGGTGTTGTGTCCTACCGCTCGATCGCCGGTGAGCACCACGGTGTTGACGGCCTCGATGGACGCGGCCGATGGTGCGAGCTCGTCGAGAAGCGGCACGATGGCCTGCTTGGCGGGGTGAGTGACGTTGAGGCCGTTGAAGCCCAGGCGCCGAGCGCTGTCGAGGAGCGCCTGCAGTCGCGCGGGCTCCGCCTCGCCTGGCTCCATGTTGACGGTGCGGTAGACGTAGGACAGCCCGTGGCGCGCGCCTTCGAGCTCGTGCATCGCGGGGGTCAGCGACGGGCCCACGCCCTCCCCGATGAGGCCGATCAGCACCGAACGGTGCTTCGCAGCGTGTGCGGTCGGCGTCATAGTCCCAGCACCCCCGGGAGCCACGCGACCGCGTCGGGCCACAGGATGATCGACACCGCGATCGCGGCTGAGGGAATGAGGAACGGCAGTGCTCCCCGGAACACCTCACCCACCTTGGTGTTCGACACGTGCGCGGTGACGAAGAGCACGGTTCCCACGGGTGGTGTGAGCAGCCCGATCATCAACGAGACGATGAGGAGGACACCGAGCACGATGGGGTCCACCCCGAACTCCCGGGCAATCGGCAGCAGGATCGGCACCACCAGCACCAGGATCGCAGTCGCGTCGATGACCGTGCCGAGCACGAGCATCATGAGTGCCGCCAGGGCGAGGAAGACCATAGGGCTGTCGGTGATCGACAGGACCAGCTCGGTCAGCATCTGGGGGAGGCGCTCGCGCGCGAGGATGTATCCCAGCAGAGACGCGGAGGCGACGATGAGCATGATGCTCGCGGTTGTCGTGACCGCTTCCCTGAGTGCGGCGAGTGCCGCACGCCACGGCAGTGAGCGTTGCAGCAGGCCCACGATCGCGATCCACGCGACACCCACCGCCGCAGCCTCGGTGGGGGTGAAGAAGCCGCCCAGGATGCCGCCCAGAATGATGACGGGCGCCACCATCGGCAGCAGGACGCCTGGAACGGACGAGCGCAACTCGCCGGCGTCGAAGGTGCCGGCGGTGATGTTCGGGTCGCGGCGGACGAGGATGAAGACCACGACGCACAGGCCGAGCGCCATGATGATCGCGGGCGCGACTGAGGCGGCGAACAGCGCTCCGGTCGACACTGCCGCGAGGCCCGCATAGATGACGGCGGGGATAGACGGCGGCATCACAGGCGCGACCAGCGATGACGCGGATGAGATTCCCGTCGCGAAGCGGCGGCTGTAGCCGGCCCGGAGCATCGCAGGGATCTGCACCTTGCCCAGTGCTGCCGCATCGGCCACCGCTGACC
>NZ_CAJXJX010000014.1 GCF_913055775.1 uncultured Demequina sp.
GGAGACCATCGCGGTGGGCTACCTCATGACCCGCCTCAAGGACCTGCGGTGGTCGCCGTGGGCCGCGATCGCCGCATCGGCCCTGCTCCGCGGCGCCTACCACCTCTACCAAGGCTGGCCCATGGCGCTCGGCAACGTCGTGATGGGCATCGTGTTCGCGTGGTGGTTCCATCGCACCGGCCGCCTCGCGCCACTCATCATCGCGCACTGGACCCTGGACGCGGTGGCGTTCATCGGGCCGGAGGTCATCGGCCAGGAGACGCTCGCAGAGTGGGGCATCAAGTAGCGCTTGCTCCGGGCCGATGCGCGGGCGGGGTTCGCCTCCCACGTCACCTGGGCGGTTCCTCCTAGACTCGTCGCATGACCGCGGACGACCCGACGCAGGAGACCCCTGCGGAGGACCCCCTCAAGGGCGTCTCGATCGCCGATGCGCCAGAGGTGCGGGTCCACCGCGTCACGGACCTGATCGCCGCGATCGGCACCGGGGTCGGCGTGATCCTGGTGCTCCTCCTGGGTGCGTACGGCCACGGCACCACCCAGGGTTTCGCGGAGGACGTCGAGGGGATCGCAGGCGTGCTTCAGCGCCTGCTGGTGGCCCCGGTCAACATCTTCTCCGGCATCGTCACGCTGATCGTTCCCGCTGCGGTCATCATCGACCTCGCCGCGCGGCGCGAGCCCCGCCGCATCCTCGAGGTGCTGGGCGCGGCCACCGTGGCCTTCATCGTCACCCTCATCGCCGCGTTCACCACCCTCGAGTGGGGTGCGGAGGAGCTCATCGCCAGCCTCTCGGTGCGCGGCGGCGACGGCGAGATGATCGTCCAGCTTCCCGCCTACCTCGCGGCGGTCGCGGCGATGCTGACGGCCGCAGGACTGCGGACCACGCGCCGGGTCCTGTCGGTGTCGTGGACGCTCCTGTGGATCGCTGGAGCCGTGGCATTCATCTCCGGCATCGTCACGCTGCCGGCCGTGATCTCCGTGGTGCTGATCGGCCGCGCATGCGGGCTGCTGCTGCGTTGGCTGCTGGGCTCGACCGCCGACCGGGCGTACGGGGTGGCGCTCGTCGAGGGCATTCGTCGCACCGGTTTCGAGCCGCGGCGCATTGTCCGAACCGACTCCCACGAGGGCTACGAGCCGGGCGACATCGATCCCGTGTCGTCGGCGATCGGGCGCACCCGGTCAGGGCGCGTCTACGACGTCACGACCGTCGAAGGACACCACCTCATTGCCATCGCGCTCGACGGCGACCGTCACGCCGCCGGCTTCCTCTCCAAGCTGTGGGGCACCGTCCGCTTCCGCGGCATCGACGCGCGCGCGGAGGTGAGCCTGCGCCACACGGCGGAGTCGACGGCGCTGGCCTCGCACGCCGCGCGCACCGCCGGGGTGCGCACCGCGCGCGTGCTGGGCATGAGCCAGTCCCGCGACACGATGATCACGGTCTACCAGCGACCGCTCGCCACCCAAGTGCTGACCGACATCCCTGCCGAGGACGTCGACGACGCGCTGCTGGACGCCATCTGGTCGGAACTGGGGCGTGCCCACGAGGCCGGCATCGCGCACCGCGCCATCAGCACGGACACCATCCTGGTCGCCGAGGAGGACGGCACCGGCATGCCGCTCGTGTGGGTGACCACCTGGGAGATGGGCGAGGTGGCCGCGTCCACGCTGTCGCGGCGCCTCGACATGGTGCAGATCCTGGGCGCGACGTCCACGATCGTGGGAGCCGAGCGTGCCGTCGCCGCCGCCTTCCGCGCGGTGGGCGAGGACGTGGTCGAGCAGATCGCGCCGCTGCTGCAGACCATTGTCATGCCGCGCCAGACGCGGCAGGCCGTCAAGAGGCGCAAGCTGCTGCCGGAGATGCGCTCGCGCATCGTCCAGCGCCTGCCGGACGCGGAGATCGAGCAGCAGAACATCGCGCGCTTCGGATGGCGGACGGTGCTCACCCTCGCCGCGGCCGTGATCGCGGGCGCGATCATCCTCACGGGCTTCAACACGCAGGAGGTCATCGCGGCGCTGCGCGACGCCGAGCCACTGTGGATCGGCATCGCCTTCCTGTGGGCGCTGCTCACCTTCATCGGTGCCGCCCTGGCGATGATCGCGTTCTCGCCGGTCCGACTGCCGTGGATGCGCGTGGTCCTGGTGCAGATCGCCGCCGCCTACATTGCCCTCGCCGTGCCCGCTGGCGTCGGACCGGCCGCGCTCAACCTGCGGTTGCTGACCAAGCGCAAGGTCGCTGGCCCGCTCGCGGTCGCGACCGTGGCGCTGGTGCAGGTCAGCGCGATCGTCGTCACGGTGGTCAGCCTCTTGGTCCTCACCCTCGTCACCGGGTCCGAGGGAACGCTCGCGGCGCTGCCGTCCACCGCAGTGCTGATCGCGGTGGGGTCGATCGCGGGTGTCATCGCCGCAGCCATGCTCGTGCCCAAGGTGCGTCGCTGGTCACTCGCGAAGATCATGCCGCCGCTGCGGCAGACATGGCCTCGCCTCGTCCAGATCCTCGGCCAGCCGGTGCGCCTGCTCACGGGCCTGGCCGGCAACTTCATCCAGACCATCGCGTACGTGGGGGCGTTCTACTGCACGCTCCAGGCCTTCGGTCAGGAGCTCGCGATCATCGACGTCGCGGTGCTGTTCTTCCTGTCGAACGCCGTGGGTGCCGTGGTGCCGACGCCTGGTGGTCTGGGTGCCGTGGAGGCCGCGCTCATCACCGGTCTGACGTCCGCGGGCATCCCCCTGGGCGTGGCCACCCCCGTGGTGATCGTGTACCGACTCATCACCTACTGGGCCCGCATCCCGCTGGGCTATCTCGCCATGCAATTCCTGCAGCGCAAGGGCGAGCTCTAGCGGAGAGGCGCCCCGCGCGGTCCGTGCTCCCCGTCGTTCCCGTCGCCCTCGCCGAGGTCCCCGCGCATCGTCCCGGTGACCGCGTCCACCGCCGCTCCCACCGTGGGCGCGAAGCGCTCGGGCCCGAACCTTGTCCCCAAGCCGTAGCGGCGCAGCCGTTCGACGACCGGGTCCTTCATCTCCGCCAGCACTAGTGAGATGTCGTGAGCGGCGAGGTAATCATCCAAGTCGACGAGCGCATCGGCCGCAGTGACGTCGACATCCGTGATCGGCTCCGCCGCGACGATCAAGGTGGTCACCTGCGGCCCCGCGCGGGCGACCTCCGACCGCACCCAGTTGGAGAACGACGCAGCATTCGCGAAGAACAGCGGCGCGTCGTAGCGCACGATCACGACTCCCGGCACCGGTCGTCCTCGCTCCGGGTACCGCGAGAGATCGTGATAGCCGCGCACCCCCGGCACGCGGCCCAGGGTCGCGCGGTACGGCCGCCACGCGCGCGTCACGAAAGCGAGCAGCGACAGGCCGATCGCGACCACGATGCCCGTGAGCACCCCGAACACGAGGACGCCCGCGAACGCGGCGATCGACAACGCGGCATCGAGCCGGTCCATGCGCCACAGCGACACCAGAGCACGGACGTCGATGAGCGTCAGCACCGCCGCGATCACGACTGCCGCGAGGGTCGCCTCCGGCAGATACGCCGTGAGCCCGGGCAAGGCGAGCATGAAGACGACCACGAGCGCCGCGCTCACCACACCCGCGAGCTGCGTGCGCGCACCCCCAGCCTCGGCGACCGGGGTGCGGGAGGACGATGCGGACACGGGGAAGCCTCCTAGTGCGCCGGTGGCGACGTTCGCGGCGCCGATGCCGGCCAGCTCCGCGCTCCCGCTCACCTTCTCGCCGCGCCTGGCGGCGAGGGTGCGGGACAGCACGGCGGAGTCGGTGAATGCGACGAGAGCAATGCCCGCCGCCGGCAGCGAGAGCGCGCCCACATCTGTCCACGTGATGCCCTCGAGCGCCGGCGCGGGCAGCCCCTGGGGCAGCGCGCCGACGACCGGCAGTCGCTCGCCGAGTCCCGCGGTCCATGCCACTACGATCCCGAGGACCACCACCACGAGCTCGCCAGGCACGGGCGACCGCAGGCGCCGCATCACCAGGATGACGACGAGAGACGCCGCCCCCAGTGCTGCGGCGACCCCGATCATCTCGCCACCGACCGCGCCCTCCCACGCGCGCATCGTCCCCTCCCAGAGCGTGCCGGACTCGACCGAGAACCCCAGCAGCTTCGGCACCTGCGACACGATCACGATCAGTGCGATCGCGTTGAGGTAGCCCACGCGCACCGGCTTGGACAGCAGGTCGGTGACGAAGCCGAGTCGTGCCGCCCCCGCGAGCAGCATGAGCGCGCCGACCATGATCGCCATGAGGCCCGCCAGCGCCACCGCTCGATCCGGGTCGCCTGCGGCGAGCGGCAGCAGCGTCGCGGCGATGATCGGCGCGAGCGCGGAGTCGGGCGCGAGGATGAGGATCCGCGACGGCCCCAGCAGGGCATAGGCGACGAGCGGCACGATCGAGGCGTAGAGCCCCGTGACTGCAGGCAGGCCCGAGGCCTGCGCGTATCCCATGCCGGCCGGGATCATCAGCGCTGTCACGACCACCCCGGCTCGGATGTCCGGCCACAGCCACGCGCGCCGGTACCCGCGCGCCACACGCACGCCGGGCACGCAGCGCTCGAGGATCGTCGTCGGCATCGTCACGCCTCCTCCCTCCATCCTCCCGCGCGCACGTGCACGCGCGCACCGGGGACAGACGGAACGGTCCGGCCCCGCCGCACGGCGGGACCGGACCGCGCGGCTCGGTGTCGGGCGACTACCCAGCGAGCAGCGTGCGAAGCTCGTCGATCGCTGCGGCCTCCTCGGGCGACACCTTGTCCGAGCCGCCCTTGTCCTTGGATGCCTCGGCGACATTCTGCGCGACGCCGAGCAGCCAGGTACGCACGTTCTCGGCGGCATCCGCCGGCAGCGACGCGAGCACGGGCAGAACGCCATCGATGTAGGCCCGACCCGTCGAGATCATCAGGTCCTTGTCGGTCGCGTCGACGTTGGGACCGGAATCGTTGTCTCCCGACAGGTGGTCCTTCGCGGCCTGGATCAGATCGTGGCCGGGACCGGAGGGGATGTCACCGAGCGCGCTGCGCATTGCGAACGCCTCCTTGACCATCCCGAACTTGCCGGAGCGGTTGTGCCCCATCACGAACTGGGTGCACCCCACCGCAGCGAGTGCGACCTTCTCGACATCCTGGCCTGACATGTTCACCTCTGAATCTGCGGACGGCTGTGGGAGTGGCGATGACCCGTCGCGGGCTGTCGCTCACTCTTCACACTACTTCAGGGCCTCCTTGCACGAGGCTGTCCGTCTACCCCCCAGACTCGGAAGGGCCCGGTCCCGCCGGGCCCAGTGAGAGAGGCGGAGGCAAGCGTCAGCCGGTGACGCCCACCCCCTCGTTGAAGGCGAAGCCCGCCTCTGCCGAGCGGTACACCTCGCCCCCCACGTAGTCGACGCTCGTGATGGTGCCCGTGTTCGGGTCCGTCACGTACGCCATGCCCTCGACGATCGCGAGCGCCGGGTGGGCGGTCTGCCACTCGTCGGGCACCTCCCACGCGTCGATCACGGGGATCGTCGTGGTGACGTCGCCGGTAGCCGGGTCGATCACGCGCAGCGAGCCGTCGGTGCCGAGCACCAGGACCTCGCCATCGTCGCCGCGGCGCAGGCCGCGCCACGTGTACGTCGCGTCATCGCCATCGAACGGGTCGGCCACGGTGATGGTCTCGCCCTCGGGGTCGATCAGCGCGATCTCGGACAGCCCCAGGCCG
Source organism: uncultured Demequina sp. (assembly GCF_913055775.1). Taxonomy (GTDB): domain Bacteria; phylum Actinomycetota; class Actinomycetes; order Actinomycetales; family Demequinaceae; genus Demequina. The sequence continues at coordinate 5,709 of NZ_CAJXJX010000014.1, forward strand.
CCCTCGGGGTCGGACTTGTAGTCGCCCAGCACGATGTCGTTGCCATCGGTCGAGAACAGGTTCCCGATGCGGCCGAAGTCCGTGGGCGAGCTCAGCTTGTGGATGTGGTCGCCGTGGAAGACGGCGACGCCGTCCTCACACCCGAACGCAACCAGCTCCTCGTCCTCAGACGTGTGGAACGCGGTCTCGCCGTGAACGCCGGGGCACTCGTCGGTCGAGACGATGACGTCGCCGTCGAGCAGCGCCTGGGCACCCCAGCGCGACTCCTCGTCGCCGACCGTCGTGTAGAGCACGCCGGCCTCATCGACCACGGCGACGCCATGGTGTGCAGACTCGGCGGTCCACTCGTCGTGAGCGTGGACGTGGGCGTGCTCGACCATGTCCGTCCACTCGCTGATCTCGACGACGGTCACGTTGCCCGTGCCGTCGTCCCAGAGGGTTGCGAGCTCGCCGTGGGGAACCACGTGGCCGGGGACCTCGGCCTCGACGATCACGTCGGTGAGCGCCGGGTCCGCGGTGAAGTAGTGGAAGTGGTCGCCGTGGGCCTGCGACCACGTGCCGGCGTCCAGGATGGCCCAGCCACCGGTCGTGGAGACCGCGACGTGGCGGCCGTCACCGGCGTCGCTCAGGCGGTTGAAGCCGTCGATCGGCAGCTCCGCGACAGTTTCCAGGCTCGCGGCATCGAGCACCACGATGCCGCCGTCGAAGGTCGCGACGATGCGCGGCGTCTTCGAGGCGTTCTCTGAGGCCGCGGCCGCCGACTCCTCGTCGTGGTCGTGGTCCTCGTCTTCGTGGTCGTGGTCCTCGTGCTCCTCGGCCGCGGTCGCGTCCTCGGCCGGGTCCTCATCAGTCGCGCACGCACTGAGTGTGAGCGCGAGCGCCGCGGCGGCCGCGACGGAGACCGCGCGGGCGGGTCGGGCGGTGAAAGACATGGTCTACCTAGCCCCAGCGTGGGGCGTCCTTTCCATTGGGGAGGGTGCCGGAACATCCCGGCTGTGCCACTGTACACGATAGCGATAACGGTTATCACTGTGAGTGGCGGCGCTGCGTGCCAACCGAGCCACCGCATCGGCCCTCCGACACGTCCCGCTTCCCACCCGTCCGCCGCGACCCTCGCTCCGAACTCCCTGGCCTAGACTCACGCCAGGAGGACCCTCGATGCTCGACGCCACCGCCGCCGCCTACGCCCTGCTGCTGGGCGCCGTCGCGGCCTTCAATCCGTGCGGTTTCGCGCTCCTGCCGGCCTACATCACCGTCATCGTGACGGGCAGCGCCGATGCGGGGGTCACCCGGGGGATGGCACTGCGCCGGGCGGTGGGGTTCGGCCTCGCGATGACCGCGGGCTTCATGATCATCTTCACGGGCTTCGGGCTGCTGTTCGGCGCGGTGAACCTGAGCCTGCAGGGGTCGATCCTGCCGTACGTGTCGTACGTGACCGTCGTGATCGGCGCAGTGCTGGTGTGGTTGGGCATCGTGCTGCTGCGCGGGGGAGAGCTGCGCGGTCCCGGCCTGCGGATCAACACCCGCGCCCCCGGGCGGACCTTCTGGTCGCAGGTGGGCTACGGCGCGACCTTCGCGGTCGCGTCAATGAGCTGCACGATCGGGCTGTTCCTCGCCGTCGTCGCCCAGGCGCTCGCCGCCACCGGCCCGGTGGGCGCCGTCGCGCCTTTCCTCATCTACGGCGCCGGGATGGGCGCTTCTGTCCTCGCCGTCTCGATCCTCGCCGCCGTCGCTGGCTCGACCGCCGCATCGGCCCTCCGTCGCCACACCCCCACGCTCATGCGCGTGGGCGGCGGCCTCATGATCCTCGCCGGCCTGTACGTGTTCGTGTTCGGCCTCGCCGAGGTGCTGCCGCGCTACGGGATCGACGCCCTCAACCCCGTGCTGCACACGACCGCACGCTGGCAGTCGTCGGTGTCCGCATGGATCGAGTCGTGGGGCACTGCGGCGCTGATCGTGTTCGTCGTGGTCGTTGCCGTCGCGGCAGTCGTCATCCTCCTGCTGGGCCGCCGCAAGGACGGCCAGGCAGCCGATGCGGACTCAGGTGACGAGGATGGCTCCGGTGACGCTGCGGAGGCTGTCTCGCTCGGCGCCGCTCCCGCAGAGGGCGCGGCACACGCGGAGGGGATCCAGGTGGCGAGCCAGTCGACGCTCGACGCCCTGCGCGACGCCTCCCGCAAGGGGTAGGCACGCCCACCCCCATTGCGCGAAATGGATCCATTGCGCTCGCCTAACCGCTAGGACGAGCGCAATGGATCCACTGCGCGGAGGGGAAAAGTGGGTCAGGAAGCGGCGAGGCGCTCGGCCTGTTCGAGGATGTCCTCGGTGGTCACCCCGGCTCCGGCGCGCTCGAACGTGCCGTCGTCGTTGACGAACAGGAAGGCTGGCTGCAACGCCACGCCGAAGCCCTCCCACAGCGACCCGTCCGTGTCCATCACGTGGGTGGCGTCGCCCACTCCGGTGAAGTCCATGAACTCCTCGACCTCCTCGTCGGAGGTGATGCGCCCTGCGACTCCCACCAGCTCGACGCCCTCGGGCAGCTGCGCGATCGCATCGGCCACGTAGTCCTTGCCCTCGACCAGGCACGTGGGGCACCACGGCGCCCAGAACCACAGGATGACGTCGCGATGCTTGAGGGACTCGCCCTCGAGCGTGCCGCCCGCCACCGTCTGCGCGGTGAAGTCGAACGGTCCCGGCGCAGACTCGGATGCTTCGGAGGACGCGTCTGCGGACGCGGGAGCCTCCGCGGCCGAGTCCGACTGGTCACCGCTCGCGCAGCCGGCAAGCAGCAGTGCGCCGGCCGCCGTGGCGGCCAGCGCAGTGGTCCATCGACGCGTCATCGCGCCCTCCTCGAGCGTCAGTTCTCCGCGAGCCACTCCGCGGCCTGGATGATGCCTGCCTCGCCCGTGGCGCCGGGCATGGTCTCGATGGTGCCATCGTCGTTGATCATCACCAGCGCGGGCTGGTACGAGATGCCGAAGTTCGACCACAGCGAGCCGTCCTCCGAGAACAGGTGCTCGATCCCCTCGAGTTCGTAGTCCTCGACGAACCCCTGTGACGAGCCCAGGTCCGAGTTGCCGGCAAGGCCGTACATCGTCACGCCCTCCGGCAGCTCGCCAATCGTGTCCGCGATCACCGGGGCCTCTGCCTGGCAGATGGGGCACCACGAGGCCCAGATCCACAGGATCGCGTCCTGGCCCACGAGCGACGCGCCCTCGAAGGCGGCACCGCTGAGCGTCGCGGTGGTGAACTGCAGCTGCTCGGGGACCTCGCCGTCGGCCTTGTCCATGGAGTCGTCCTCCATGGAGTCGTCCTCCATCGCGTCGTCGGTCGAGTCCTTCTCCATGGTCTCGTCCTCCATGGAGTCGTCCATGGCGTCATGCGTCGCGGACATGGTGGGCTCGGGGCTCGACGGCTCATCCTCGGGGCTGGACGCGGTGGCGCAGGCCGCGAGAGCGAGGCCCGCGACGCAGGCGATGGCAGCAAGGCGTGCAGTACTCCCAGTGTTCATGGACGGCATTCGGAGTCCCCTCTTGAGCGGATGGGTGCGACCGCGCCCTGCGGCTGTGAGGACCTAGAGGTCCGCCGCCATGTCCGCGAAGTGCGCGTAGTCCTTCTTGAACGCTACCGCGATGGTGTCCGTGGGGCCCGCGCGGTGCTTGGCGACGATGAAGTCGGCCTCGCCCGGGCGGTTGTCGCGGTCGTAGGCGTCATCGCGGTGGAGCAGGATGACGATGTCCGCGTCCTGCTCGATCGCGCCGGACTCACGCATGTCGGACAGCATCGGCTTCTTCTCCGTCCGCTGCTCGGGCCCACGGTTCAGCTGCGAGATCGCGATGACGGGGACCTCGATCTCCTTGGCGAGCAGCTTGAGCGCTCGCGAGAATTCCGAGACCTCCTGCTGGCGGGACTCGACCTTGCGGCCCGAGCTCATCAGCTGCAGGTAGTCGACCACGACCAGGCTCAGATCGTGCTGCTGCTTGAGGCGGCGGCACTTCGCGCGGATCTCCATGAGCGACATGTTCGGCGAGTCGTCGATGAACAACGGCGCGCTCGAGACCTTCGCCGCAGTCTGGGCGAGGCGCTCCCAGTCGCCCGGGCCCATGGGTCCCTTGGTGAGACGCGACAGCTTGACCCCGGCCTCCGCGGAGAGCATGCGCTTGGTGATCTCCTCGCGGCTCATCTCCAGCGAGAAGATGACCGACGCCTTGCCTGCCTTGATGGACGCCGCGCGCGCAATGTCGAGGCCCAGCGTCGACTTGCCGATCGCGGGTCGCGCCGCGATCACCACCATCTGGCCGCCCTGAAGCCCGCCCGTGAGCTCATCGAGCTGGTGGAAGCCCGTGGGGATGCCGAGCATCTGTCCGTCGCGGCTCGACGACGCCTCGACCTGCTCGAGCGTGGTCTCCATGACGTCGCCGATGGACAGGTAGTCCTCGGAGTTGCGCCGCTCCGTGACCGAGAAGATCTCCGCCTGGGCGCCGTCGACCACCATGTCGACCTCGGCACCGTCCGAGTCGTAGCCCATCGCCGCGATGCGCGTGCCGGCCTCGACCAGGCGGCGCAGGATCGACTGCTCGCGGACCAGGCGCGCGTAGTAGCCGGCCGAGGCCGCGGAGGGCACCACCCAGATCAGCGTGTGGAGGGACTCCGAGCCGCCCACGCGGCCCAGCTGGTTGGTGCGCTGCAGTTCGGCGCTGACCGTGAGCGCGTCCACCGGGTCACCGGCGTTATAGAGCTTGACGGCGATATCGAAGATCAGCTCGTGCGCGGGCTTGTAGAAGTCGTCCGCGCGGACGGACTCGATCACGTCCGCCATCGCGTCCTTCGACAGCAGCATCGAGCCGATCACCGACTGCTCGGCCTCGAGGTTCTGGGGAGGGAGACGATCGTAGGTGGCCGGTTCCGGGCCGTAGGAGGCTTCGAGCTCCTCTACTGACATGCGGTGCGCCCCCTTTCTGTTGTCGGCTCCCTGCAGTGTCCCTCGAGGGACTGACACGCCAACGTAGGGGCTGCCGCGAGTCCGCACAAGTCGGGGCTGCGGGGGCCCGTGGACAACCCGTGGATACACGCCGTGTGCACAGTGGACGATCTGTGAAGAACCCGCGTGGCGCACTGTGGACAGGAATGTGGATGGAGCATCCACATTGTCTGCGGACGCGCGTCTAGCAGGGACTTTACCGTCGCTTTCACTGTGGACATCGACGCTCGAAAAGTCCTCGGCGTGTCGCGTTCCGGCGTGTCGCGCGAGTGGTTTTCCACACCCGCGTGTCGCCCCTGGTGAGAGCGTTGCGGGCCCGCAACCGCGCATCGGCCCGCTGCAATCCAGACCCGCTGGCCGCTCAACACACAGGTGTGGCTGGCGGCGGCCAAGGGGCGGATGGGGACTCACTTGCGCCTCAGGAGACCCGCGAGTCACAGGCGTGTGTTGAGCGGCTCGCCTGAGGCAAGCAGCGCGCGGCGCAGGGGCCGAGAGCGAGAGGGCGCAGGGCCCGCACCGCACCAACGCGAAAGGCCCGGCACCCGCATGGAGCGGGAACCGGGCCTCTCGACCTGTGAAGGGTTACTTCGCGGCCACGACCTGGACCTCGACGGTCGCCGAGATCTCGTCGTGCAGGGTGACCTGCACGGTGTAGGTGCCGAGCGCCTTGATGGGCTGGGCGATGTGGATGCGACGCTTGTCGACCTTCGCGCGGTCGCCGATGGCGGTCGCGATGTCGGCCGGGGTCACGGCGCCGAACAGACGACCGGAGTCGCCCGCCTTCGCCTCGACGCGGACCGCCTTGGACTGCAGCGAGTCACGGGCCGCCTGGGCCTCCTCGGTGCTGGCGATCTCCTTCTCGCGACGCGACTTGCGCAGCGCCTCGATCTGCTTCTCCGCGCCGGCCGACCACGGGGTGGCCAGCTTGCGGGGAACCAGGTAGTTGCGCGCGTAGCCGTCCTTGACGTCGACCACGTCGCCGGCGATGCCGAGGCCGGAGACCTCGTGGGTCAGGATGAGCTTTGCCATGAGAGCCCTCCCGATCAGCGGCCGGAGCCGGCGTAGGGGAGAAGGGCCATCTCGCGGGCGACCTTGATCGCGCGCGCGATCTCGCGCTGCTCCTGGACGGTCACGCCGGTCACGCGGCGCGAGCGGATCTTGCCGCGGTCCGAGATGAACTTGCGCAGCAGGGCCGTGTCCTTGTAGTCGACCTTGTCGACCTTGGCGGCCTTGAGCGGGTTCACCTTCTTGCGCGGCTTGCGGATGTCGTGCTTAGCCATTGTTGGAACTCCTGAGTGGAAAAGTGTTTAGAACGGGGGCTCGTCCGACGCGGGGGCCGAGGCCCACGGGTCGTTCGAGGAGCCGCCTGCCGGCGCGGAGTTGCCGCCGCCGCCGAAGCCGCCGCCGGAGCCGCCCTGACGCTGCGTACGGTTCACCTTGGCGGTGGCGTAGCGGAGCGAAGGGCCGACCTCGTCGGCCTGCATCTCGACGACGGTGCGCTTCTCGCCGTTCGACTCGAACGATCGCTGCACCAGGCGGCCGGTCACGATGACCCGCATGCCCTTGGTAAGCGACTCGGCCACGTTCTCCGCGGCCTCACGCCACAGGGAGCAGCGCATGAACAGGGTCTCCCCATCCTTGAACTCGTTCGTCTGACGATCGAAGGTTCGCGGAGTGGAAGCCACCGTGAAGTTCACGACCGCGGCGCCGGACTGGATGAATCGCAGCTCCGGGTCGGCCGTGAGGTTGCCCACGATGGTGAATGGAGTCTCGCCTGCCATGTTCTATCCCCTTGGTTTCGTGTTCGAGTCGGTTGCAGTCGGGAGTGCGCTACTTGGCGTCGGGACGCAGCAGCTTGGTGCGAAGAATCGACTCGTTGAGGCCCAGCTGACGCTCGAGCTCCTTGGCCGTGGCGGACTCGGCGGTGAAGTTGATCACCGCGTAGATCCCGTCGTTCTTCTTCTTGATCGGGTAGGCCAGGCGACGGCGGCCCCACACGTCGAGGTTGTCGACGGTGCCCTTGTCGCTGGTGACCACGTTCAGGTACTTGTCGAGCGACGGCTGAACCGTGCGCTCGTCCACCTCAGGGTCGAGGATGACCATCATTTCGTACTGACGCATCGAATACCCACCTCCTCTGGACTCATGCGGCCACGGACGTTCCGTGGCAGGAGGGTTGATGCAGGCCCGCTCGCCAGGAGGGCGATTGGGCCATCGACAAGGATACCGTGCGTGGGCCGTTCGCGTCATCCCTGTCCACAGGTAGCCTCGTAGCCGTGACGGAACTGCGCATCGAGCACTGGGACGACGCCCGCTTCATGGACGCCGCGCGCGCCTGGGGCCACCCGGTGCCGATCGAGCAGGCGCCCGCCTGGGACGCGTTCGACCTGGCAGTCGACGGACGCTCGCCGTGGCGACGGCTCGCCGTCCTGGATGGGGCCGATGCGGTGGTCGCCCTGATCGCCCTGTCCGCGTTCGAGGGGCGCGGCTTCACGTACCTGTGGGCCAAGCACGGGCCGATGTGGCCGTCCCGCCCCGGCGCCGATGCGGAGGCCGCGGTGCGCGCGGCGGTGGTGGACTACGTGCGTCGCGAGGCACCGTCGGTCGCGTTCGTGCGCATGCACGCGTGGCATCGCGCGCCGGACCTTCTCGAGCTGCTCCAGACCGTCACCTACGACACCACCGTCGTCATCGACCTCACCCGCACCGAGGACGAGATCCTCGCGTCCTTCACCAAGCGCGGCCGCTACAAGACGCGCAAGGTGCTCAAGGACGAGCACATGACGGTCACCGACGAGTCGGGCATGACGCACGAGCAGTTCGCCGAGCTGTACGAGATCTATCGCGAGACCGCCGAGCGCGACGGCTTCGGCATCTTCCCCATGGACGTCTACACGACCATGATCGACTCCCTGGGAGAGCACGCGCGCGTCTTTGTGGCGCGACGCCACGACACCGGCCCCGACGGCGACCTCGCGCCCGGCCGCGCGGTGTCCTGGGTCATCGCGCTCGTCCATGACGGCGGCGGCGTCGACTTCTACGCGGGCGGCAACCGCGAGGCGCGGGACACCAACGCGGCCATCGCCCTCAAGTGGCACATCTTCACGGCGCTCAAGGCCGAGGGAGTCACCCGCTACGACCTCATGGGCGTGGGCTCCGAGCGCGCGCCGCAGCTCGCCGGTGTGGGCGAGTTCAAGCACCAGTTCGGCGATGACGTCGAGATCGACGGCGCGTGGGACGTGCCCGTCAAGGCGCTGCGCTACCGCATGCTGGTGCTCGCGCTGAGGCTCAAGCGCCTGCTGCGTCGCTGAGGTCGGCAAGCCGGCGGCGACGCACGGCCAGCGAGACCATCCCCGCGACCATCGCCAGGGCCGCCGCGAACAGCACCGGCCACGCCCACGAGTCGCTGAACGCGGGGGCCAGGCCGGACTCGTCGTCGAGCATCATGACCACCACGACCATCGCCACGATCGCCGCACCCAGGACGAGCTCGCGCAGCGACCGGGCCACCGCATCGGCCTCCCGGACGCGAGCCCGCACGGTCTCATAGCCGGCCCACGCCCAGGCGAGCACCACGCACCCGTAGACCACCGCATCGGCCACCGTGCCCGCCGCCTCGAAGCGAAGGGCCGTCAGCGGCGTGTACGGCGGGTACAGCAGGGGCCCCAGGGACAGCCCCGCCGCGACAGCCGCGAGCGCCGGCTGCGCCCGCGTCGAGCGGGAGCGCGCGCCCAGGGCGAGCGCGACCAGCGCGACCGTCACGGACAGAGCCGCGACGCACATGGCTACGGCAGTGCCGGCGCGCTGACCGACGGCGTGGGCGTGGGGGTCGTCACCGGCGGCTGAGTGGGCTCCGGCGTCGGGGTCGTCACCGGCGGCTCGGTGGTCTCCGTCTCGGTGGGCTCCGGCTCTGTCGTGGTCTCCTCGGGAGTCGGGGTCGGGGTGGGGCTCGGCGCCGTGGTCGGCTCGAGAGTCGTCGCCGATCCCACGTTCGCGCGCGGCGGGAAGTCCACGACCTCCATCCCCTCGAAGATGGGCGCCATCATCGCGGTCCAGATGCGCGTGGGGATCGTCGATCCGGTGATCTGCGAGAAGCCGCCGAAGGGCGTGATCTGCTCCGCCGAGCCGTCCTCTCCCACCTGGTACAGGCTCACGGCGCCGACGATCTGCGGCGAGAAGCCCACGAACCACGCGGAGCGGTTCTGGTTGGAGGTGCCGGTCTTGCCCGCGAGCGGCCGGTCGATGTTGTCGCCCGCGTAGGAGCCGGAGCCGAAGCGCACCACCTGCTGCATCGCGTACGTCGTGTCCGCCATGACGTCCTCGCTGAAGATGCGCTCGCCCTCGACCTCGTGCTCGTAGACGGGCTCACCGTCGCGGTCGAGCACGCTCTGGATCAGCACCGGCTCGGTGCGCACGCCGGCGTTCGCGAAGGTCGCGTAGGCCGAGGCCATGTCGACCGCGTGCGGCGACGCGGACCCCAGCACGTTGGACAGGTTCGCGTCGAGGCCGAGCGTGTCCTCCGGCACCCCGGCGGCGATCGCGGTCTCCATCGTCACCTGCGGGGTGACGTCCTCGTTGAGGCCCACGTAGGCGGTGTTGATCGACTTCTGGGTCGCCTCGACCAGATCCACGACGCCATACGAGACGCCGCCGAAGTTGCGGACGGGGCGGTCGAAGCCGGGGAACTCCATCTCGTTGTTGGCGAGGTACTCGGAGTCGAGCGAGATGCCGCGCTCGAGCCCCGCGACGAGCGCGAAGGGCTTGAAGGTCGAACCCGCCTGCGCGACGTCCTGGGTCACCGCGTTGCGCTGGATCTCGAGGTAGTCCTCGCCGCCGTACATCGAGGTGATGGCGCCCGTGGCGGCATCGACCGTGAGCGCGGCGACGCGCAGGTTCTCGTCGTGATCGTCCGGCATCTCCGCGACCGCAGCCTCCGCGGCCTCCTGGTGCTCGGGGATGATCGTGGTCGTGACCCGGTAGCCCAGCGACTCGATCTCCTCCTGGCTGACGCCCGTGCGCTCCTCGACCTCGAGCAGCGCGGCGCGCAGGATGTAGCCGCCAGTGCCGGCGTACACGTCCTCGTTCTGGTACTCGATGGGCTCGGGGAACTCGGTGATCTGGTCGCGCTCGTCCTGCGTCATGAAGCCGGCGTCCACCATGCCGTTCAGCACGTAGTTCCAGCGCTGCTCGGCGCGCTCGTGGTCGATGCGCGGGTCCCACGCGCTGGGTGCGGGGATGACGCCGGCGATCATCGCGGACTCCGAGACCGTGAGGTCAGCCGCGTCCTTGCCGTAGTACTGCTCGGCGGCAGCCTGGATGCCGTACGCGCCGCGGCCCAGGTAGATCGTGTTCATGTAGTTCTCGAGGACCTCGTCCTTGGACTGCTGCTGATCGATCTTCAGCGCCATCAGCGTCTCGTCGATCTTGCCCTGGATCGAGGTGGTGGTCTCGCCCACGTAATAGCGCTCGACGTACTGCTGCGTGATCGAGGATCCACCGCGCGGCTGGTCCAGGATCACGGTGTCGAACAGCGCCTTGGCCATGCCCAGCACGTTGATGCCTGGGTTGGTGTAGAACGACCGGTCCTCGGCGGCCACGAACGTCTGCGGCACGTGCTCCGGCAGCGTCTCGATGGCGACGGACTCGCGGTCCGCGACGCCCAGGCGGCCCAGTTCGGTCTCGCCGTCTGCGTAGTAGAAGATCGACGACTGCGCCTGCGCGAAGTCGTCGGGCTCGGGGATCTCGAGCTGTGTGTAGCGAATGACCAGCGCGAGCGCGCCGATCAGGGTGACCGCGAGCAGGGCGATGAGCGCCCAGATGCCGATGCGCCACAGCCACCGGCGCCACGCGGGCCAGTCGTCGCGCTTGCTCTTCTTGCCGCCGGTGCCGCCGCCGTTGCCGCCGCCCTTCTTGGCGGCCGATGCGGTGGCGGGCTTCTTCGCCGCCGTCGCCGTGGCGCCGGTGGTGTTCCACGGCGGGGTGCCGTTGGCGGGCGCGCCCGAGCGGGTGCGCTGGACGCCGGTGGACGGCCGCGCGGGCCTGCTGCCGGCGGGCACGCGTGTGCTCCGCCGCTGGGGGGTCTTGCTCGAATCGCTCACAGTGTCTTCACCCTAAGGAGGTCGGGGCGCGGGAGCATGTCGCCCCGCCGGGCGGCGCTCCCGTCCGGGGCGCCGCGCCTTGGCTACGTCGCTAACGCGCGGGCCTCGGGTTTTGTCCCGCCGGTGGTGGTCCTGACCGGGGTCCGGCGGCGCGTTCGATCTGACACAGGATTCTAGGCGATGTATCGTGGCGATACAACGTTCTGCTACTGTTGGCGTTCGCTGTTGACCCCCTGATCTGATCCGAGGAGCCCCGTGGCCAAGACCGACGTCCTGTCGCTCGCGATCCTCGGCATGCTCGCCGAGCAGCCGCTCCACGGGTACCAGATCCGCAAGCGCCTGGGCTCCGAACTGGGACCCTTCCGCGCCCTCAGCTACGGCTCGCTGTATCCCGCGCTCAAGCGCATGGTCGCGGCCGGCCTGATCACCGCATCGGCTGACTACGAGGCCCGCCCCGGCGGCTCGCGGCGCTCGCGCATCTCGTACCGCCTCACCGAGGACGGCGAGCAGCGCCTCGCGGACGAGCTCGCGAGCGCGGGCGCATCGAGCTGGGACGACGACGCGTTCGACGTCCGCTTCTCGATGTTCACCAAGACGGACTCCGCGACACGCCTGCGCATCCTCGAAGGTCGTCGCTCGCGCCTGGCCGAGCGGCTCGAGGAGGTCAACGAGGGCCTTCAGCGCGTCCGCGAGCGCCACGACGCCTACACCACTGAGCTTCACCGCCACGGACTCGAGCGCGTCGAGCGCGAGGTCGAGTGGCTTGACCGACTCATCGAGAACGAACGATCCGCGACCCGCGGAGACAACCCCAGCACCGCTTCCGCGGGCAACAACTAAGGAGAAATCATGGCTGCACTTCGCGTCGCCATCGTCGGCGTCGGCAACTGCGCCACGTCGCTCATCCAGGGCGTGGAGTTCTACAAGGACCGGGCCGCCGACGAGACCGTCCCGGGCCTCATGCACGTCCAGTTCGGCGACTACCACATCTCGGACATCGAGTTCGTGGCGGCGTTCGACGTGGACTCGCTGAAGGTGGGCAAGGAGCTGGTCGAGGCGACCGAGTGCTCCGAGAACAACACCATCAAGATCTGCGACGTCCCCAAGACGGACATCCAGGTCCAGCGCGGCCACACCCTCGACGGTCTGGGCAAGTACTACCGCCAGACCATCGTCGAGTCGGACGAGGCGCCTGTCGACGTGGTCCAGGTGCTGCGTGAGACCGAGGCCGACGTGCTGGTCTGCTACCTCCCCGTCGGGTCCGAGGACGCCGCCAAGTACTACGCGCAGTGCGCGCTCGACGCCGGCGTGGCCTTCGTCAACGCCCTTCCCGTCTTCATCGCCTCCGACCCCGCGTGGGCCAAGAAGTTCGAGGACGCCGGAGTGCCGATCGTGGGCGACGACATCAAGTCGCAGGTGGGCGCGACCATCACCCACCGCGTGATGGCGAAGCTGTTCGAGGACCGCGGCGTGTTCCTGGACCGCACCTACCAGCTCAACGTGGGCGGCAACATGGACTTCAAGAACATGCTCGAGCGCGACCGCCTCGAGTCCAAGAAGATCTCGAAGACCCAGGCCGTGACCTCCAACCTCGAGGGTTCCCTCAAGGACAAGAAGGAGGACCGCAACGTCCACATCGGCCCGTCGGACTACGTCGCGTGGCTCGACGACCGCAAGTGGGCGTACGTGCGCCTCGAGGGCCGCGCGTTCGGCGAGGTGCCCCTGAACCTGGAGTACAAGCTCGAGGTGTGGGACTCGCCCAACTCGGCCGGCATCATCATCGACGCGATCCGCGCCGCGAAGATCGCCAAGGACCGCGGCATCGGCGGCCCCATCCTGTCCGCGTCGACGTACTTCATGAAGTCGCCGCCGGTCCAGATGGAGGACACCAAGGGCCGTGCGCAGCTCGAGGCATTCATCGCCGGCGAGGTGGAGCGCTAAGCCAGCCGCCGCATCGGCGCTGCGCAAGTGAGCCAAGGGCCGGGTCACCCGCTGGGGGGGTGATCCGGCCCTCGTGCGTCTCCGGCCCGTTCCCCTCTTTCCCGAGCGAAAAGGATCCATCTCGCTCGCGTAGGCGCCTAGACAAGCGAAATGGGCCCACTTCGCTCGCCTCAGGCACTAGGCGAGCGAGAATCGACCGCGGGGGCGGGCGGGGGCCTCAGCGCGACGCAGACTCCAGCGCCATCGGGATGGGCGTGTCGCCGCCCACGAGCTCCCACTGAGCGCCCGCCGTCTCAGGCCGGTCCAGGCAGTCCGCGATCACGTGCGCCACGTCCGCGCGGGGGATCCGGCCGCGCTCGACCTCGGGGGCCAGCGTGACGCGCCCAGTCGCGGCCTCGTCCGTGAGCCCGCCCGGCCGGATGATGGTCCAATCGAGTCCCGACTCTCGCAGCGCCGCATCGGCGTCCCTCTTGGCCGCGACGTACGCCTTCCACACGGGCTCGGTGTCATCCGCCAGCGGTGCGTCGACCCCGATCGCGCTGACCTGCACGAAGCGGCTGATACCGGCCGCCTTCGCCGCCGCGATCGACTTCAGCGAGCCTCCCAGGTCGACGGTGCGCTTGCGGTCGATGTTGCCGTCCGGCCCGCCGCCCGCAGAGAACACGACGGCGTCGCAGCCGTCGAACGCCGCGGCGAAGTCCTCCTCGGTGGCGTTCTCGATGTCGAGGTGCCCGGGCTTCGCTCCCATGGCCGCGAGCTCGATCAACTGCTCCTGAGATCGCGCGAGCGGCACGACCTGCTTGCCGCGGTCCACGAGGATCGGGATGAGCTGCTGGGCGACCTTGCCGTGGCCGCCCACGATGGCGATGCGCTGTGGTGTCGTCATCCCTCCACCCTGCCGCGTTCACCGCGCGGTGTCGCGCGCGTTCGCAGTGAGGGAACGCGGGAATGCGTCAGGCGGTCCGGCGCGTGACCAGCAGGGCCACGCCGAGCGCAGCCATCATCGTGCCGCCAGCGGCCCTTACTCCCGCGATGCGACGCGGCGACCGTGCGAACCACGTGCGGGCGCCCGAGGCCAGCAGCGCGTACGCGCCGTCGGAGATGATCGCGATGACGGCGAACACGAGGCCCAGGACCAGGATCTGTGCCCAGGCCGGCCCGCGCTCAGGGTCGACGAACTGCGGCAGCACCGCGGCGACGAACACCAGCGTCTTCGGGTTGGTGACGCCGACGACGAACGACTCAGCCAGCACCCGCCGCGACGGGGCCGCCGGGGCGACCCCCGCATCGGCCCCCACGTCGAGCCCGTCGCGACGGTGACGGATGGCCTGAATGCCCAGGTAGACCAGGTAAGCGCCGCCCACGATCTTGAGGACTGTGAACGCCGTGGCGGAGGCCGCGATGATCGCGCCGATGCCCACGGCCACCAGCACCGCGTGCACCACCTCGCCGCCAGCGTTGCCGATGACGCTGAGCAGCGCCTCGCGACGGCCGTGCTGGAGCGCGCGGCCCACGATGAACAGCACGCTCGGGCCCGGGATCACGATCACCACGAACGACAGCGCTACGAAGGCGAGCAGCGTGTCCGGCGCGATCATGGGCTCAGGCTAGGCGCGGAGGGCCGATGCGGTCACGCCTGGGGAGGCGGGTTGCCGTCGACGGGCGGCAGCGTGGTGTAGCCGGGCGGCGGCGCGGCGTACCCGGGCGGCGGCACGCGTTCGCCTGCCTTCGGGTCGGGCCCCCAGCGGTTCGCGCCGTGCTCCGAGTCGAAGAACGCCATCACGAAGGTCACGATGCTCAGGCCGACGAGGTACAGCCACATCCAGTGCGCCGTCTGCCCCATGTCGTGCAGTCGGCGCGCAGTCACCGCGAGCGACGGCAGCAGCAGGAACAGGGACACGATGACGAGGAGAGCGACGCCGATGACCATGAGGCCCCAGTTGGCGTCGTCCCATGCGCCATCAGGCAGGCTGCCATCAGCATCGACCTGCTCAAGGACGGGCAGGAAGGTGGCCAGGTACAGAACGGTGAAGAGGATCGAGAACGGCAGCTGAACGAGGAACGTAAAGAGGTAGAACCACCAGAACTCGCTCCTGCGCGCGCGGCCGGAGAACGTCGCGTACTGGCTGAAGCAGGACTTGATCGCTGCGCCGAAGGTCATGTCAGTCTCCTGGTCCTCTCTCGAGCTCTTTGGGGTCGGGGCCGTAGCGGTTGGGCCGTGGCGTGCCGTCGAACAGCGCGAAGAACCACACCACGAGCGGGACGACCAGCAAGAACAGCGACCACCAGCCGGTGTGATCGGTGTCGTGCAGGCGACGCACCGTCACCGCCCAGTAGGGGACGAGCAGCCCCAGGCTCACGGCGACCGTCAGGGCGAGCATGATCCAGCCGGCGATGCCGATATCCTCCGTCGCCACCTGCGTGCCGTCGAGGGCAGGGGCAAGGGTCACCAGCGTGAAGAGGATCAGCGCCAGCTCGACCAGGTACGCGATCAGCACGAACCACCAGAACTCCCGGCGGCGCGCCCGCTGATGGAAGTCCGCGTACTGCGACAGCGCCTTGAGAAACCACCCGACCGTCATGGCCCACCTCCTGCACGCCACCCTATCGACGTCGGGTCCGCGGTGTGCGAGCGACCCCTAGGCTGTCGCCATGTCCTTCGCGCGCGACCTCTCTCACTTGTGGCGCGCGCAGGGCTTCCGCCGCCTCACCTACGTGCGTCTGCTGTCCCAGGGTGGCGACGGCATGTTCCAGGTGGGCATCGCCGCGGCGTTCTTCTTCGACCCCACGACGGCGACCACGCCGGGCGCCATCGCCGCGGGCTTCGCGGTCCTGCTCGCTCCCTTCACGATCGTGGGGCCCTTCGTGGGTCCCCTGATCGACCGGTGGCAGCGCCAGCGCATCCTCATGTTCGGGAACCTGGTCCGGCTGAGCCTGGTAGGCGCGATCTGCGGTCTGCTGCTGATGGACGCCGCCACCTGGTCGCTGTACCTGGTCGCGCTGCTCACCCTGTCCGTGAACCGCTTCCTGCTTGCCGCAATGACGGCCGGCATCCCGCGCGTGGTCGCGCCCGAAGACCTGCTGACAGCCAACGCGATCATGCCGACCCTCGGAACCGTCGCAGCGGCCGTGGGCGGTGCCATCGGCGGCATCGTCACGTTCCTGCTGCCGGACGTGAGCGACGCCGGCCTCGCGTTCTCCGCCCTCGTGGGCTCCGGCATCGCGTTCGGGCTGTCCGCGTGGGCGACGGTCCTCATCGGCCACTTCCAGTTGGGACCCGTCGACCCGCTCGAGCGCCTGCGCCTGATCGCGCAGGTGCGCGAACTGGGACGCGAGCTCGGGTTCGCGGTCCGCTATCTCCACGCGCGCGTGACGCCGTTCCAGGCGCTCGGGGTCATGGCCGCCCAGCGCCTGCTCTACGGGATCATGTTCGTCGCGTCGATCCTCATCTCGCGCCACGTGCTGGGTGACCCCGACAAGCCCGAGGAGGCGCTGGGGGTCTTCACCATCGTGGTGGCGTTCGCGGCCGTGGGCTTCGGCGCAGCCGCCGTGCTGACGCCCGTGTTCAAGGAGAGGTTCTCCCGCCACTCCTGGATCGTGCTGTGCCTGATCATCGGGGCAGCGGGCCAGGCGCTGCTGGCGGTCTCGAGCGCGCCGTGGGCGCTGCTGTCCGCAGCCGTGATCGTCAGCTTCGCTGTCCAGGGCGGCAAGATCGCAGTGGACACCATCGTCCAGCGCGACACCGAGGACGGCGTGCGCGGCCGCGCCTTCACGCTGTACGACATGGCCTACAACGTGGCCTTCATCTCGAGCGCGGTCATCGGCGGCCTGGTGCTGCCGGATGACGGCTACTCGCGACCGCTCATGGCGGCGCTCGTGGTCGTCTATCTGCTGGTCGCGCTGGTGTTCTCGCGAGCGCCACGCCAGGCATCCCCCGCCCCTACCTTGTCCTCCACGAACTAGGCAGTTGGTGATCGCTTGAGCGTCGCGCCAGCCCCGCGTGAGGCAAGCCATGCTCACGCGGACCTGCGGGCCAGGAGCGTGCTGAGCGCCAGCTCCCGGCACCACACCGGTCGCTCCATGATGTCGCCGTAGCCGAACCGGAGGGTGAGGATCCCCACCGACGACAGCAACGCGTCGCGCCGGATGTCGCGCACGCGCTGATCGTGACGCGCATGGCTCGCGGCGCCGTCGAGCTCGAATGCAGTTCGTGTGGCGGGATCGTAGGCGTCGAGCCGATACGTGTGGCCAGCGACGCGGACACGGTGCTGGCGAATGAGGCCCTCGAACCCCTCGCCCACCAGCACCTCGGAGGCGGCACGCTCCTCCAGGAAGCTCTCGACTCCAATCTCTGCCTGGGCGCATCGACGCAGGAGTGATGCCCGTCCTCGCGCACGCGGCATGTGGTCGAGGTGGTCACGCACGCTCTGGGCGTCGACCACGCCCGACCGGGTGAGGCCGTAGACCAGTTCTGCCCGGTCACGCTCGAGTGCGCGCCCGTAGGCGTGGATGAGAGCCAGCGCCGGATCGACCACGGGCGCGCCGTCGTGACGCTCTCTGAGCGTCGGCGGACGGTAAGTCGAACTCGTGATGCGCAGCCACCCGGGAGACGGACGGTGGCGCCAGTGGGGCACCAGGAGGTCGACCACGTCCGGAGCCTTGGCCGCCAGACCCGCATCGAAGAGCACACCCGCGCCCGTCAGCGCACACCCTGCGGGACCCCACGCGGCCGCGGCGTGCGAGCGGACCAGCCACGAATCTGCATGGAGGGATGATGCGTACCTGTCGGGAAGAACCCGCGTCAGGACGCCGCGCCGGCACGCGCCTGCGATGCCGCCCCGGCTCGCGCTTGCCGTCGACTGTTCTAGAGACAGCGTGGTCGGCGTCGCCTCGAGATGGGCGATCAGATCGGTGAGGGTCATGCCCGAGGTCTACGCGCCCCGGCGACTCAGCGCCGCCCGGTGGCCGCCTGCACGTGGAGAAGTGCCGGCAGGCCGTTCCTGTGGATCGCCAGAGGAGCGGCCGCGTGGTCCTGGGTTGCCTCGTGCCGTCCCGATGGGTGAGGTGGGCGAGCGTCAGTGGCCTAGTTGGCGGTGGGGGGCAGGGGTGTGGGGGGAGGGGTGGAGGCATGGGGATCGACTGACGGCGCCTGAACCGGCACCGCAAGCAGCGCATTGCCGATCGCGCCCATCGCGATGATCGCCAGGATCGGGACCTCGACGAACGATCCCGAGGCCACGGCGATGATCGCCCACGCGAACAGCCCGAGGACCGGGACCACGGCCAGCAGCAGCATCGCGAACGGCCGCACGCGAGAGTCGCCGCGCGGACCTCGGTGCGCCATGACGAGGATCCCGGTAGAGCACACCGCACCCACCACGCCGAGTGCCCAGAATGCGAGAAGCTCGAGCTCTGGCCAGCCTGGCCCCAGCGAGTCAACGAGGAGGAGCAATCCCCACAGGAACGCCGCCCCGGTGGCGATCAACGCCGGCCCCGCCATCAGCCACGTGGCGGTGCGCAGGGGATACCCGCGGGAGATCGCGTCGCGCGCGCTCGGCCGCGCCCACCAGGCGATCCAGTAGCCCACCGCATAGAGCGCACCGACGACCGATACCCCCGCGACCATCAGCACGATGAGGTTCATGCGCCCTGCGCCTCCCACCATGCCTGCAGCTCTGCACGAGCGCGCTCGGGCGACAGCGGCCCGTGCTCCATGCGCAGCTCGAGCATGTGCTTGTAGGCGAGGCCCACCTCGCGCCCCGGGCCGATCCCCAGGATCTCCATGATCTGGTTGCCGTCGAGGTCGGGCCGGATCGCGTCGATCTCCTCCTTCTCGCGCAGCAGCGCGATCCGCTGCTCGAGGTCGTCATACGCGAAGGACAGGCGCTCGGCCCGGCGACGGTTGCGGGTGGTGACGTCCGCGCGAGTAAGCCGGTGGAGGCGCTCCAGCTGGTCGCCGGCGTCCGTGACGTAGCGCCGTACGGCGGAGTCGGACCACCGCGCGTCGACGTAGCCGTGGAAGCGCAGGTGCAGCTCGACCAGGTGGGTGACCGCCTTGATGGTGTCCTTGTCGAAGCGGAGCGCCTGGAGCCGCTTACGGGCCATCTTGGCGCCCACCACCTCGTGGTGGTGGAACGAGACCCCGCCGCCGGGCTCGTGCCGCTTGGTGGGCGGCTTGCCGATGTCGTGCACCAGGGCGGCGAGCCGCAGGATCAGGTCCGGCGCGGGCACCGGCCCGTCCGGCCCCGTCTCCAGGTCGATGGCCTGATCGAGCACAGTCAGCGAGTGCTCGTAGACGTCCTTGTGGTGGTGATGCTCGTCGACCTCGAGCTTCAAGGCAGGCAGCTCCGGCAGCACGTGATCGGCGAGGCCGGAGTCGACGAGCGCGGCGAGCCCGGCGCGCGGGGAGTCGCCGATCAGCAGCTTGCTCAGCTCGTCCCGCACGCGCTCGGCGGAGACGATCTCGATGCGCTCGGCCATGCGCGACATCGCCGCGAACGTGTCCGGCGCGATGTCGAAGCCCAGCTGCGACGCGAAGCGGGCGGCCCGCATCATCCGCAGGGGATCGTCGCCGAAGGACACCTCCGGCTCGACCGGCGTGCGCAGCAGCCCACCGCCCAGGTCCTCGAGACCACCGTGGAGGTCGACGAGCTCACGCGCAGGCAGCCGCACCGCCATCGCGTTCACCGTGAAGTCGCGACGCGCGAGGTCGCCCTCGAGTGAGTCCCCGAAAGCCACCACGGGCTTGCGTGTGACGCCGTCGTACTCGTCCGCGCGGTACGTCGTGATCTCGATGACCAGGTCGCCCCGGCGCCCACCGATGGTCCCGAACTCGCGACCCATGTCCCACGTCGCGCGCGTCCACGTGGACAGCAAGCGCTCGGTCTCATCCGGCCGGGCCGATGTCGCGAAGTCGAGATCCGAGCTCGACCGCCCCAGGAACGCGTCCCGCACGGGCCCGCCGACGAGCGCGAACTCGTGGCCGGCCGCGTCGAACAGCTCCGCGAGCTCGAGCACTTCACCGGGCAGCGCATTCCACAGGAGCTCGGCTCGCTGTCGCAGCACGTCCATCGACGGCGGGGTGGGGGCGTCAGTCACGCCTCCCAGCATCCCAGATGCGATCGACCAGGGTGGTCGAGCGCTCGCACGACGGCCGATGCGGTCCGTGCGGACCGCCGCGCGGATGCCCCGGCACCGGTGCCCGGCTCGTTAGAGTGAGGCCATGCCCCGTCCGTCCGACCCGCGCCCGCAGGCGACCCCGCGACCACCCGCGGGCCACGCCCTGCGCCGCCGGCGAGAGGCGGCCGCCAAGCGCGCTGCGCAGCTGCCCGTGTCGAACGAGACCTCCGCCGGCGGCATCGCCGTCATGGTGATCGACGGCGTCGCCTACGCGGCCTGCATCGGCCGGCGCAACCGGGCGGGACGCCTCGAGTGGTGCCTGCCCAAGGGCCACATCGAGGGCGAGGAGACCCCCGAGGAGGCCGCGGTGCGCGAGGTCGCCGAGGAGACTGGGATCGACGCCGAGATCCTCCGGCCCATCGGCGTGATCGACTACTGGTTCACCGGTGACGACCGCCGCGTCCACAAGGTGGTGCATCACTACCTGATGGAGGCCAAGGGCGGAGTGATCACCACCGAGAACGATCCCGACCAGGAGGCGGAGATCGCCGAGTGGATCGCGATCGGCGACCTCGGGACCCGGCTCGCCTTCCCCAACGAGCGCAAGATGGCCCAGGTGGCCGCCGAGCTGCTGGCGATCGCGACGTGAGGCGCGCCATCGCGGCGGGCCTCGTGGCCGTCGCGACCCTCGCGCCCGGCACCCTGGCGGCCGCGACACCGGGCACCGCCGCTCTCGCCCCGCGCGCGGTCGAGGAGCCGGCGCCAGTGACCGCCATGGTCACGCAGCTGTCACCAACGATCGCGATGGGCGACGACACGGTCACCGCGGTCGTCACCCTGGACAATGGCGCGGCCACGCCCGTGGACGATGCGGTGGTCACCTTGAGCGTCACCACCGGGCCGCTGACGGACCGTTCGGCGCTCGCCGCGTTTGTCGCCGACCCAGAGTCGTCCGCGCTGCGAGAGGCGGCGATGGTCCCCGAGCCCGCGCCCATCGAGGAGGCCGCGGACGAGCAGGGCGAGCAGGACCAGGACGGCGAGGGAACTGCTGCGGACGGCGCTGATGGCGACGCGGACGCCGGTCCTGACGCCGAGCCGGTCGACGAGCCGGCGGGGATCGAGATCGGGCCGGGCGCCCGCTCGACCGTGACGGTCAGCGCGACCGCCGACGAGTTGGGGCTGCCCGCCAACACGTGGGGCGTCTACGGGCTCGTGGTCACCGTCGAGGTGGGTGGGCAGGCCACTCTTGTCGACGCGATGCCGATCACCTGGGCCGATGCCGACGTCCCGGCACTGAACGTCGCCGTGCTCGCGCAGGCCACGGGCACCGAGGCGAGGGTCGATGCCCTCCTCGCGGCCTCCGCGATCGACGGCGTGGCCATC
The DNA here is from genome assembly GCF_913055775.1 of uncultured Demequina sp. Taxonomy (GTDB): domain Bacteria; phylum Actinomycetota; class Actinomycetes; order Actinomycetales; family Demequinaceae; genus Demequina. Next base: position 27,231 of record NZ_CAJXJX010000014.1, read on the forward strand.
GCTCTCGACCCCACCGAGATCACCAACGCGACTGCCTTCGAGCACGGGCTTGTGGAGCGCGACGTGTACCGCCTCCCGGCAGGCCTGCCCGACATCACGTCCCTGGCGCACGGCGACGACGCCGAGGTGCTCGACCTGTCGCTGTCGCTCCCGGCATCCACCTCGGTGGGTGCGCTCGACGACGCGCCGTGGCTGTCCGTCCCGGCCGCCGTGGACCGCTCCAGCGTCACCTTCTCCGCCCGGCACGGCACGGCAGCCGTGCTGGCGACGCACGACGCGCCGGGTTTCGAGGACGCGGCCGATGCGGGCTCGCCAGCCGCGGAGGCGGCAGTCGACGACGGTTCGGTGACGGTGCTGGTGCCGGACGCCGGGCTCAGCGCAACGCTCGCCGACTACCGCCCGGGGACCCCTGCCGCCGCCGCCGTGCTGGTCGCGGACTCGGCGCTGACGGCGGCCCAGAGCGGTGGCGACACGGTCCTGATCGCCCCTGGCTCCGCGTGGCGCCTGGGCGAGACGGGCGTCTCGACGCCGCTCGAGGCCCTGGCAGATGCGCCGTGGACCACGGTGGTCCCGGTCGCCGACCTCCTGGGGCAGGGCGCGAGCGGGGTCGAGCTCGTCGAGGTGCTCGACGAGGACAACGACATCGCGCCGGCCATGATCGACGCCCTCGGCTCGCGCGTGGTCGACCTGCGCACGCTCGCCGGCACCACGGCGCTGCCCGACCGGGCCCTGACGGACTGGGGAGCGCCCATCGCGCAGGCCGTTCCCGTTGCTCTCCGGAGCGACCCGACGGCGCGCGCGGCGGCGATCGGCGAGGCATTCACGACCGTCGACGCCACGCTCGGCGGCGTGCGCATCGCCGAGAGCTCGGACCTCAATCTGCTCGCGGACTCGGGCGACGTGCCCGTCACGGTCATCAACGAGCTCGACCGGCCGGTCACCGTCACCGTCGACCTCGCGAGCCTGTCGCCCAGCCTGCAGGTGGAGGACCACCCCGTGGCAACCATCCCTGCGGGCCAGGAGCTGCTCGTTCCCGTGACCGTCGAGGCGGTGTCCTCGGGCAACGTCTCGGTGTCCGTGGTGCTGCTGGGGCCCGAGGGCGACCTGATCAGCGACGTCAGCCGGTTCAGCATCCGCATCCGCGCGGACTGGGGCACCGCGGCGACGGCGGGGTTCACCGTGCTGCTCGTGCTGCTACTCATCGCAGGACTCGTGCGCACGGTTCGCCGCGGCCGCAAGGACACGAGGACTCGGCCCGGCTCGACTCCCATGGCCCCCGAGGCCGCGCACGCGGCGGCGGCACCCGCGGGAGAGGGCTCGGACGACGGCGCCGTCCCCGAGCACGACAAGGGGACCACCGATGACTGACGACGCCGAGGGTGAGGTCCCCGTTCGCCGCAGGCGTTCGCTCGGCAGCTCCACCGCCATCATGGCCTCGGGGACGGCCGTCTCCCGCCTCCTGGGCCTGGTCCGCAACGCCGCGCTGGTCGCCGCGATCGGCGTCAACGCCCCTGCCGCGAACGCCTACGACATCGCGAACAAGCTGCCGAACGCGATGTTCGCGATCCTCGCCGCCGGAGTCCTCAACGCGGCCCTCGTGCCACAGATCGTCAAAGCCTTCCAGCGCAAGGACGGCGCCCGCACCGTGGACCGCATCCTCACGATCGGCGGCGTGCTGACCCTGGGCGTGACGGTGGTGTTCACCCTCACCGCGCAGCTGTGGGTCATGCTCTACACGCCGCGCGACTGGTCGAGCGAGATGGTCGCCCTCGCCACGGCCTTCGCGTTCTGGTGCATTCCGCAGCTGTTCTTCTACGGCCTCTACACGCTGCTGGGCAACGTCCTCAACGCCCGCGAGCAGTTCGGCTGGTTCATGTGGGCGCCGGTGCTGAACAACATCGTCGCGATCGCGGGCCTGGTTGCCTACCTGCTGACGTTCGCACCGTTCGACGAGGCGAACATCCTGGCGCCCGAGGACTGGACGCCGGGAGCGATCGCGCTGATCGGCGGCGTCGCGACACTGGGTGTCGCCTCGCAGGCGATCATCCTGATCTTCCCCATGATCAAGGGCGGCTACCGGTGGCACTGGCGCTGGCGCGGCCCCCAGGGCGAGCTCACCGTCATCGGCCGCATCGCCGGGTGGGCCCTGGCAGCCGTGATCGTCGAGCAGATCGCCGTCGTGTTCGTCACGCGCGTCTCCGCGGCGGCCAACCCTGACGGCACCCAGCTCGACATCGCCGGCAACGCTGCGTACTTCAACGCGCTCTCGCTGTACCTGGTCCCGCACTCGCTGGTGACGGTGTCGATCGCCACCGCGATGTTCACCGCGATGGCCCGCCACGCCGCCAACACGGACATGCCGCACCTGCGCGCGGACCTGTCGCTCGGCCTGAGATCCGTGGGAGTCTTCACGCTGTTCGCGACGGTCGCGATGATCGTGGTCGCGCCGTACCTGGTGCGCATCGTCATGCCCACGGCGAGCCCGCCCGAGGCGAACTCCGTGGTGCAGGTGCTGATCGCGATGCTCCTGGGCCTGGTGCCGCTGGGCGCGACCGTGCTGTTCAAGCGCACCTACTTCGTGCTCGAGGATGCGCGCTCGATCTTCTACATGCACATCCCCATGGCGATCGCGTGGATCGGCGTCGCCTACCTCGCGATGGCCCTCACGGAGCCGCAGTGGTGGACCGTGGGCGTGGGCCTGGGCCTCGCCACGTCCAACTGGGTCGGCGTGCTGCTGCGCGCTGGCGGGCTCCGCCGCCGGCTGGGCGGCCTCGACGGGCGTCGGGTGCTCTCGGTGCACGTGCGCGCGCTGATCGCTGCCTCCATCGCTGGAGCCGCAGGCTGGGGCCTGCTCCGCCTCGCGCCGCCCGCCTCGGACCTGCCGGGAACCTCGGGACTCGTCACGGCGATCGGCATCGTCGCCCTGAGCGGCGTCGTGATGCTGGCTCTCTACGCGGGCGGGCTGTGGGCCCTCCGCGTCAGCGAGGCACGGGACGTGGCGCGGCCCCTGCTGCGACGCCTCGGCCGCCGTTAGGATGAGACTCCGGAATCGGGAGAAAGGGGCCACGAGGTGCAGGCAGGTGCGACGCTAGGGCGCCGCTTCACCGTGCTGCGCACCGTGGACCATGATCTCCCCGGAGTCGAGCGCTGGGTGGCGCAGGATGCGCGACGCGACCTCGACGTCACCCTCGACGTGCTCACCTCGGTCGCGCCGAGCGCGGTGCGGCGTGCCGCAGTCCGCGCCGCCCAGGTGCGCGACGCGCGATTCGCGCGCGTCATCGCCTCCGGACGCGAGTCGGTGGCAGGCGAGCGCATCACGTACGTCGTCACCGAGAGGCCCACGGGAGTCTCGGTCGCCGAGCTCGCCGGCCACCGCATCGTCCCTCCGAGCGCTGCGTGCGCACTGATCTCCGAAGCCGCCCGCGCGTTGAGCGTCGCCGCCTCTCAGGGGGTCCACCACGGGCATGTGCGCGCGCAGGCGCTGACGATCACCGACGCGGGTCGCGTCGTGGTCTCCGGGCTGGACTCGGACGGCGAGCTCGCGAACCAGGCAGGGGTGGGGCGCGGTCGGACAGAGGTGGCCGATGCGCACGCACTCGCGCAGCTCTTCCTCACCCTGGTGACGGGGATGGAGTCGACGCAGGTCACGGTGCCGGATCTTCCGGACGACCTGCCGCTGGGTGCGGCGGACCTGGCGCGCGGAGCGGTCGCGGGCGAGGGTCCCGGGACCCTCGCCCAGCTCACGCTCGCGCTCGGCGCGGCCGATCCGACCGCGCTGCGATCCCTGCGCCGTACATGGCACGCGCTGCCATCGGTGGACGAGCCCGAGGTCGCCCCCCGGCCACCGGTCCCCGCGGTGCGCGTCGACCCCGCCACGCTGTCCGCAGCCGAGCACGAGGCCGCCGCCGCGCTCGTGGCCGGCGTCGCGGCACCCGTGGTGGCGCAGGAGGTCGTCACCGAGCACATCGATCCCGCCGTCATCCCGCACCCCGCTGACGAACGCGCGCAGTACGCGACCCCCGAGCAGGCCGCCCGGTTCTCCAAGCGCACGCGTCGCGCCGTCGAGCGCACGAGCCACGAGCCCCTCGCCCTGGACACGTTCGAGGAGATCAACGAAGAGCAGAACGAGGGCACGTCGAGGTCCCTGTGGCTCGCGATGCTCGAGGGGATCCAGCGGCACGTTCCCACGAACGCGCCCCTGGACACCGCGGTGGACTGGGCGCGGCAGCGGTCGGAGCGCGCCGGCCCACTGCGGACAGGACCCCTGCTCGTGGGCCTGTTCCTGACCGCGATCATCATCGTGGGCGCGGTCGCCTTCTCGGTTCTGCAGTCGCCCCTCGACGGCGAGGACGAGATCGTCGACCCGATGCCCGACTACCCGGACTTCACCTTCTCGCCGGAGCCACCGCCTTCACCCGAAGCCGGCGACGGCGGCTGACCCCTCCGCCGCGGCGCGCACCGGCCACTTGGACCGGGAACACCGACGGCCTACCATCTGTTACGGATCCGGGTACGAACACCCGGCACAGGAACCAACTGAAGGACACCGACGTGAGCGACACGCGCCAGATCATCATCGTGGGCTCCGGCCCCGCCGGCTACACCGCCGCCATCTATGCGGCGCGCGCAGGCCTGCAGCCGCTCGTGATCGCGGGCTCGATCACCGCTGGCGGCGCCCTCATGAACACCACGGAGGTCGAGAACTTCCCCGGCTTCGTCGAGGGGATCCAGGGACCTGAGCTGATGGAGACCCTGCAGGGCCAGGCCGAGCGCTTTGGCGCCGAGGTGCTGTTCGACGACGTCACTCAGATGAACCTTGATGGTCCGGTCAAGACGGTCACGACGGGCATGGGCAAGGAATTCTCCGGTCGCGCCGTCATCCTGGCCACCGGCTCTGCCTACCGCGAGCTGGGGCTCGAGGACGAGAAGCGCCTGTCCGGCAAGGGCGTGAGCTGGTGCGCGACCTGCGACGGCTTCTTCTTCCGCGACCAGGAGGTCGTGGTCATCGGCGGCGGCGACTCCGCGATGGAGGAGGCCACCTTCCTCACGCGCTTCGCGTCCAAGGTGACCGTGGTGCACCGCCGCGACGAGCTGCGCGCCTCGAAGATCATGGCGGACCGTGCCAAGAACGACCCCAAGATCGAGTTCGCGTGGAACTCCGAGGTCGCCGGCCTTGAGGGCACCGACAAGCTCTCGGGCGTGCGCCTGCGCGACATCAACACCGGCGAGGAGCGCGTCGTGCCTGCTACCGGCATGTTCGTCGCCATCGGGCACATCCCGCGCTCGGAGCTGGTCGAGGGCGTCATCGACACCGACGCCGAAGGCTACGTGCAGGTGATCGGCCGGACGACCGCCACCAACGTCGATGGCGTCTTCGCGTGCGGCGACCTCGTCGACAACCGCTACCGTCAGGCCATCACCGCTGCCGGCTCCGGCTG
>NZ_CAJXJX010000015.1 GCF_913055775.1 uncultured Demequina sp.
GCGAGCACGTGCCGGTATGGCCGTTCTACGTGGTGACGACGGTGAACGCCGTCGCCGCCACCATCGCTGGAGCGACCCGCATGGCCGTGGTCGGCCGCATCCTCCCGCCTGAGCTCATCTCTCGCGCCACCGCCCTCAACGGCATCGGCTTCGGCACCCAGCTCACGGTGGGCCCCGCGCTCGCCGGCGTGCTCGCCGCGAGCATCGGCCTCGCCTGGACCTTCGCGATCGACGCCGTGCTGTTCACCGCCGGGTTCCTGGGCGTGTGGATGCTGCCTCGACTGCCGCGCCTCGGCGAGCGGGTCGCCGCGGGCTGGCCCGTCCTGCGCGAGGGCTTCGGCTTCCTGCGCCGCGCGCCCAATATCCGCATGAGCTTCATCGTCGACATCGTCGCCATGACCTTCGGCCGGCCCTACGTGATCTTCCCTGCGCTGGGCGCGACCGTGATCGGCGGAGGAGCGCTGACGGTCGGAGCGCTGACGGCCGCCGGCGCCATCGGGACGGTCCTCGTCAGCCTGTTCTCCGGCTTCGTGGCCCGTGTCCACCTGCACGGGGTCGCGATCGCGCGGGCGATCTCGGTCTTCGGCGCATTCGTGGTGGTGTTCGGCATCGTCGTGGCGGTGACGGCCGCGACCGGTCACGACGCGCAGGCCGGCTGGGGCGGGATCGCCTGGCCTGCGCTGATTCTGTGCTCGCTCACGCTCGCGGGCATGGGGGCCTCGGACGAGGTCAGCGCGATCTTCCGGCAGACCATGACCATCAAGGCGGCGCCGGACAAGATGCGCGGCCGCCTTCAGGGCGTGTTCGTGGTGGTCGTCACGGGAGGGCCTCGGCTGGGCGACATGTACGCCGGCGTCCTCGCGACCGCGGTCGCGCTGTGGTTCCCGCCGCTGCTGGGCGGGCTGGTGATCATCGCCCTGATCGCGGTCGTCACGCGCATCCGGCGTTCGCGCACCGGCGAGACGTTCCGCCAGTACGACGACCGCCACCCGGTGCCGTAGCGCGCGGGCGGAGGGCTACGCGGTGAAGCCCATCTGCCTCCACGCCTCGTAGGTCACGAGGGCGGCGGCGTTGGAGAGATTGAGCGACCGGCGTCCCGGCAGCATCGGGATCACGACGGTGTCGGTGACGCGTCGGTGAGCGAGGACCTCCTCGGGAAGCCCCGTGGGCTCCGGCCCGAACAGCAGCAGGTCGTCGCTGCGGTACGCGATGTCCGAGTAGGTCGTCGATCCCCCCGCGGTGTACGCGAAGACCCGGGAGTCCGGCATCGTCTCGAGCAGCGCATCGAGGGACGGGTGTACCGTCACGGATGCGAGGTCGTGGTAGTCCAGGCCCGCGCGGCGCAGTCGCGGCTCCGACAGGTCGAAGCCGAGCGGCTCGATGAGGTGCAGCGGGGAACCGGAGACGGCCGAGAGTCGAATGGCCGCGCCGGTGTTCTGAGGGATGCGAGGCTCGAAGAACACGACATGCGGCGCAGCGGACATGCGCCCATCCTGTCAGGCTCCGGGTGCTTCAGTCGTCGACCTGGATGCCCAGACGCCGTGCGAGCGCCGGCCCCAGCACGGCGAGCTGCAAAGGTGAGATCGTCGCGCCGCGCAGCCCGCCGGCATCGTCGACGTCGTCGATTTCCAGACCGCGCAGGTCGACATCGCTCATGGTCGCGCCACGGACGGTGACCGAGGAGGCCGAGCAGCCCTCGAACGCCACCCGGACAAGTTCCGCGTCGGCGAGGTCGAGATCCTCGAACACGCAGTTCGAGAACAGCACGTCCTCGAGTCGCGCACCGCGGAGGTTGACGAAGCCCCAGCGGCAGCCGTCGACGCTCATCTGCTCCCACCGGCTGCCGTGCAAGGTCGCCGCGCCGATGCGCGAGCGGCTGATGGTGCCCCGTCGCCACCGGGACGCGGGCGCCTCGAGCAGCGAGGCGCCGAGTCCGTCGAGCAGGCAGCCGGAGAACTCGACCTCGTCGAGTCGTGCCCCGTCCAGGGTCGTTCCCGTCAGGTCGCACTCGATGAACGAGCCGGGGAGGCTGCGGCCCGCGAGGTCCAGGCGGCTGAGGTCCATGCCCGTGAGGTCGAGGCTGTCGAAGGGCGGGCCCTCGTCGAGGTCCAGGTCATCCGCTTCGATCAGTCCCCGGAGCGTCACGGGCGCGACCCGCGGCTCAGCTGGCTTGGCCGTCATCACGCCACGGTACGTGCCGGGAGCGCGCGAGGTCGAGGGTGCGTCAGCGGATCGGGCGCAGCTTGGGCGAGGCGAGAATCGCGACGAAGTGGCCCGCGAGCACGATGGGCGTGACGACGACGAGCCCGACGAGCAGCCACCACACGACGGGCGCGCCCACGATCAGTTCGACGATCGCGGCGACCAGGATCAGCTGCGTCATCTCGACCGAGTGATACACGCGGTGCAGGGGCACGAGATTGAACGCCTTGCGCGCGAGCGCGAGTCCCGAGCGGTTGATGGTGCGGGCCTCGGCCGAGTCCGGGACGCTGTCCAGCCCGGTCTTGCTGCGAGCCACGTGGACGGAGTCGTTGAGCGCCTTGTTCAACAGCACCATGCAGCCCAGCAGCGCGCCCAGGGCGAGCGGCAGCGCGTCGTCCATCGAGATCGCGAGGGCCGCGCCGAGGGCGATCGGGATGCCACCCTCGGTCGTGTAGTGCGCGACCTTGTCGAGGAACACACCGCGCGGCCCCGAGGTCCCGCGGACCCGGGCCACCTCGCCGTCGGACGCGTCGACCAGCATCTGCAGCTGCGCGAACACCGCGGCGAGCAGCGGGCCGGCGATCGAGGGGATCAGCAGCGACAGCGCGGCGAACCAGCCCGTCAGGATGACGCCGATCGTGACCGCGTCCGCCGTCAGGCCCCACGACAGGAACCGGCGGGTGAGGAACGGCGAGACCTTGCGCCAATAGAGGTCCGCGCTCCAGTGCTCGGCGGTCGCGCGGCTGCGGATCGCGTGAGGCTGACCGAGCGCACGGATCTCCTCGACCGTGACGTCGAGCCTGCCCAGGCGCGGAGCGGGAACGTCGTCGTCTGCGGAGTGCCCGCTGTCGTGCAGGGGAGCGGGGCTAGGCATGCCGCTCAGGATATCAAGGGGCGCTCGACGCCGGTCGCTCCCCGCCGGTCGGCACGAGCTGGCGCAGTCGCGCCCGGACTACCCTGGCGCCATGAGTCTTCCCGCCCCTCCCGGTTCCCGCCGCGCCGCGCTGGGCGGCGGTCACGGGCGCGGCGTCTCGGGCCGTGACGAGGCGGCACAGCGCGCTCGCAATGCGGAGGCTCCCGACATCCCGCACCTGTGGCGCCGGGTCCTCGAGCTCTTCCGCCCCTATCGGGCGCGCCTGGGGCTCACCGCAGCGCTCGTCATCGTGACCGCCACGGCCGGAGTGATCCCGCCGCTCGTCATCGAGCGCATCTTCGACGACGCGCTGTTCCCGCCGGGCGCGGAAGGCCCGAACCTCGCGCTTCTCGCCGAGCTGGTCGCCCTCGTCGTGATCATCTTCCTGGCGACGGCAGCGCTCGGCGTGTGGCAGACCTATGTGACGTCGTCGGTCGGCAACCGTGTCACCGGCGACCTGCGGATGCAGCTGTTCGACCGCCTGCAGGCGATGGACCTCGCGTTCTTCACGCGCACCAAGACCGGGGTGATCCAGTCGCGGCTCCAGAATGACGTCGGGGGAGTGTCCGGCGTCCTCACCACGTTCGTGTCGTCGATCGTCGGCAACTCGGTGACGGTGATCGCGTCGCTGGTGGCGATGATCGTGCTCGACTGGCGTCTGACGATTGTGGCCGTCGTGATGATGCCCCTGCTGGTGATGGTCCAACGCCGGGTGGGGCAGATCCGGGCCCGGCTCGCGTCGCGCACGCAGGAGTCGCTGTCGGAGATGACGGCGATCACCCAGGAGACGCTGTCGGTGAGCGGGATCCTGCTGTCGAAGGTCTACAACCGGCAGCGCCTGGAGTCGCAGCGCTACGCGGACGAGAACGCGAACCAAGTGGGCCTGCAGGTGCGCCTGTCGATGTCCGGACAGTGGTTCTTCGGGCTCGTCACGGTCATCATGAGCTCCGTGCCGGCCATGATCTACCTCGTGGCGGGCGTGCTCATCGCCCGCGCGAGCGGTCAGGGCCTGGACCCGACCATCACGGCCGGCACGATCGTCGCGTTCACCGCGATCCAGGGCCGGCTGCTGTTCCCGCTGATGGCCCTCATGCGCGTCGCTCTCGAGGTGCAGACGTCGCGCGCGCTGTTCGCGCGCATCTTCGAGTATCTCGACTTGGAGCCGGCGATCCAGGATGCGGCCGATGCGCGGGACGCATCCGCAGCCCCCGGACCCATGGGGCGGGTCGAGTTTCGCGACGTCACCTTCCGCTACCCCGGGGCCGATGCGGGTGCTCGGCCCACGCTCGACGGCGTCTCCTTCGTGGCGCAGCCCGGGCAGACCGTCGCGTTCGTGGGGCCGTCGGGGGCGGGCAAGACCACCCTGGTCTATCTCGCCGCGCGCCTCCACGAGGCTTCGGACGGCGCCGTGCTGTTCGCCGGAGCGGACGTGCGCGATCTCACTCACGAATCGGTGGTCGACCGTGTGGGAGTCGTGACCCAGGAGACCTACCTCTTCCACGCGAGCATCGCCGAGAACCTCCGCTACGCCAGGCCCGACGCCACGGACGAGGAGCTCGTCGAGGCCTGCCGGGCGGCGAACATCCACGACCAGATCGAGCGCTTCGAGCACGGCTACGACACGATCGTGGGCGAGCGCGGCTACCGGCTCTCAGGAGGGGAGAAGCAGCGCATCGCGATCGCGCGCGTGCTCCTCAAGGACCCGCCCGTGCTGCTGCTCGACGAGGCCACCAGCGCGCTCGACACGGTGAGCGAGCGCGTGGTGCAGGCTGCTCTCGACCGTGCTGCGGAAGGGCGCACCACGCTGGTGGTCGCGCACCGGCTGTCGACGGTCGCGGATGCTGACGTCATCCACGTGGTCGACGGCGGACGCATCGTCGAGTCCGGGACCGCCGCAGCGCTCGCGGCAGCCGGGGGGCTGTTCGCGGAGCTCGCCCAGCGCCAGCTCGCCTAGCCACGGTGGCGCCGGCTGTACGGAACGCGAAAGCGGGACCGGACCCGAAGGTCCGATCCCGCTTCCGTCTCGAAGTGCGAGGTCGACTAGTTGCCGCAGCCGCAGCTGCCGCCGCAGCACCCTCCGGTGCTCTCGGTCGCAGGCGCCTGAGCGTCCTTGTCGATCAGGTCGATGTTCTGCTTCTCAGCCATACGTGCCTCCCGGGGTCTCGGCGACAGCGCCACCACGGCGCCTGATGCCAGCGTAACCCGGGAGCGCAAGCCCTCCGCGCATCGGCCCTGTTCTGTGGACGGGGCCTACCAGATGCCCACGCGCTGCTCGGGGGCGAGCCAGAGCTCGTCCTCCTCGGTCACCTCGAACGCGTCGTACCAGGCGTTCATGTTGCGCACGATGCCGTTGACGCGGAACTCGGACGGTGAGTGCGGGTCGGTCGACAGGCGGGTGATGAGCGCCTCCGAGCGGGTCTTCATGCGCTCGGTGAGCGCGTAGCCGATGAAGAAGCGCTGCGTCGCCGTGAGGCCGTCCACCTCGGGTGCCTCGGCGATGGGGTGGCCCAGCGCGATCTCGTAGGCCTTGAGCGCGATCTCGACGCCCGCGAGGTCGCCGATGTTCTCGCCGATGGTGAGCGCGCCGTTGACGTGGTGCGAGCCGTCGAGCTGCTTGGGGGAGTAGCCGTCGTACTGCTCGATGAGCGCCTGGGTGCGCTCGGTGAAGGCCGCGCGGTCCTCCTCGGTCCACCAGTCCTCGAGGGCGCCGGTGCCGTTGTACTTCGAGCCCTGGTCGTCGAAGCCGTGGCCGATCTCGTGGCCGATCACCGAGCCGATGCCGCCGTAGTTCACGGCATCGTCTGCGTCGGGGTGGAAGAACGGCGGCTGCAGGATCGCTGCCGGAAAGACGATCTCGTTCGCCATGGGCAGGTAGTACGCGTTGACGGTCTGCGGCGTCATCAGCCACTCGGTGCGGTCCACGGGCTTGCCGATCTTGGACCACTCCCAGTCCTCCTCGAAGGCCGATGCGGAGCGCACGTTGGCGAGCAGATCCTCGCTGGTCACGGCGAGGCCCGTGTAGTCGCGCCACTTCTCGGGGTAGCCGATCTTGGGCGTGAACTGCGCGAGCTTGTCCAGCGCGCGCTGCTGCGTCGCAGGCGTCATCCACGCGAGACCGGAGATGGACTGGCGGTAGGCCTCGATGAGGTTCGCGACAAGCGCGTCCATCTTCTCCTTGTAGTCCGGCGGGAAGTGCTCCTTGACGTACTCCTGGCCCACGAGCTCGCCCGCGACGGCCTCGACGAAGCCCACGCCGCGCTTCCAGCGCTTGCGCTGCTCGGTGGCGCCGGACAGCACGGTGCCGTAGAAGTCGAAGTTCGCCTTCGAAATCTCCTCCGTGAGGTACGGCGCGCGCGAGCTGACGATGCGCCACCGCAGGTAGGCCTTCCACTCTTCGACAGCGGTCTCCTGCCACAGCGCCGCGAGACCCTCGAAGAAGCTGGGCTCGGAGGCGATCAGCAGGTGGTGAGCGGCCTCGGGCATCTCGATTGCCTGGGCCCACGCGCGCCAGGGGTAGCCGGAGGCGCTCTCGGTGAGCGCCGTGAGCGTGGTCGGGTTGTGGGTGAGCTCGGCCTCGCGGGTCTTCACGACGTCCCAGTGGTGGCCGGCGAGGGCGGTCTCGAGCGCCATGATCGACGCGCCCGTGAACTCGATGCCGGTCAGCTCCGCCATGCGGTCGATGTGGGCGACGTACTTCTCGCGCGTCTCGGCGTGCACGTCCTCGCGGTAGTAGGCCTCGTCCGGAAGGCCCAGGCCGCTCTGGGACAGGTAGACCACGTTGCTGTCCGGGGCGTTCTTGTCCGCGAACACGTAGTAGCCGATGGGGCCGCCCACGCCCGCGCGCTGCAGCACGCCGCTGGCCGCCGCGAGGGCCTCCGCGTCCGCCGCGTCCTCCACCAGCTGCAGGTCCGCGTCGAGCGGCTCCGTGCCCAGCCGGGCGAGCTGCTCGACGTCCATGAAGCTCGCGTACAGCGCCCCGATGATGTCGTGCTCGTCTGCCGCCTCGATGATGCGACGGGTGTGCTTCTCCGCCTCATCCCTCAGGGTGTAGAAGCTGCCGTCCGCCGCGCGGTCGTCGGGGATGACGTGCTCGTCCTCCCACGGACCGCTCACGTAGCGGAAGAAGTCGTCGCCGGGGCGGACGCTGGGGGAGAACTCGGACTGGTCGATGCCGGAGTGAAGAGCCATGAAATCACCCTAGGGGGACCGCGGGGACCCGTCTCGCCGGTTTCGCTCAGGGCGAGGACGCCACGGGCGCCCGTCCCTGGCAGGATGGAGACATGCGCATCCACATCGCCGCCGATCACGCGGGCTTCGAGCTCAAGGAGCACCTGAAGTCCCACTTCGCCGCCGCTGGTCACGACGTGGTCGACCACGGCAACCAGGAGTACGACGCGCAGGACGACTATCCGTCGTTCTGCATCGCCGCGGCCGAGGCCGTGCGAGTCCAGCCCGACACGCTGGGCATCGTCATCGGAGGCTCGGGCAACGGCGAGCAGCTCGCCGCGAACCGGGTGAAGGGCATCCGCGCCGCGCTGATCTGGTCCGTCGAGACCGCGAAGCTCGCGCGCCAGCACAACGACGCCCAGGTGGGGTCGCTGGGCGGTCGCATGCACACGCTCGAGGAGGCGACCGCAATCGCGGACGCGTTCATCAGCGAGCCCTTCAGTGGCGACGAGCGCCACCAGCGCCGCATCGACGAGATGTCGCGCTACGAGCAGCGACGCTGAAGCGCTGACCCAGCCCGCGCATCGGCCCTCAGCGGGTGCCGCGTCTCGTGGAAGGCATGGAGTGCCGGAATCGAGCACGAAACCGGCAGTCACTGCCTTCCAGGGCGCGCAGACCGGCTAGAAGTCCCAGTTCGCGAGCGGCGCGACCGGCGACATCATCGCCACGGCCAATTCGCGCGCCTGCCCCACCGTGTGCTCGCGGATCTGACCGGCGGCCGCCAGCGACTCGACCGACGTCCCGCCCAGGTAGATGGTCGACAGGTGGCGCGCATCCATCGACAGGTCCGCAGGCGCCGTCGGGTCATCGCCCAGCTTGGTCACGACGGCGTCGGGCCCGGACACCACGACCCGCCACACGCCGGCATTGGCCGGGACGTGCTTGTCGGTGAGCGCGAACGTCACGTCGCAGTCGTGGAAGTACTCGCGCGACTCGAGGGCCTGCTTGACGTCCAGCAGGCGCACCCACAGGTTGTCGATCACCTTGGAGCGGGCGCCGCGAGCGTCCTTGAGCTGATGCAGCAGCGGGTCGTCGGTCGCGAGGTTCTCGGTGTGGGTGGTGCCCACGAGGTCGAAGTCCAGCAGCGTCTGCCACAGCTTCTGGGAGGCCGCCGGCGTCAGTGATCCGTGCTCGCGCACCTGGCACACGCCGTCGTGGATGCCCACCTCGGAGTCCGCCTTGCGCCGGAAGAACGCGTACGCGACGGGCTCGCCGCGGTCCTCCACGATCGCGATGCGCCACTTCTCGTAGCCCTTGCGGTTGCCCACCGGGTCCGTGAAGCGCGCGTTGCGACCGCTGCCCACCGGGTTGAGGATCGTCGCGGGGCGCGTGAGCTTGGCCTGGAGGTCCGCGACCAGCTGGTCGTGGGCGTCGAAGTCGGCGCGCTCGAGTCGCACCGTGAGCTCGTCCGCCCCGTCGACCTTCCACATCCGCGATCCGCGGGGGATGGACGCCTTGACGGTCTGCGAGGCCATGCCATAGCCGAATCGCGCGTAGATCTCCGCCTCCATCGCGTACAGCGCGCTGACGGCCTCCCCGCGCTCGATGCAGCGTTCGAAGTGGTCGTGCATCATCGCGGTCATGAGGCCGCGGCGGCGGTGAGAGGGGTGCACGCCCAGCCAGGACAGGCCCGCCGTGGGAACGCGACGGCCGCCGGGCGTGATCATCTCCGTGCCGAAGCTCGCGTGCACGGCGGCGATCTCGCCGATCTCACCGCGACGCTCGTCCGTCACCTCGAGGCCACGCGCGCGCTCGGTGGGGATCGCGTCGACGTAGTCCTGGCGGTCCTCGATGAGCCACTCGCCCACGAAGGCCCACTGGACCACCTGGAACAGCTCGTCGAGCCGCTCTTCGGGGACGGAGATGGACTGGTAACCCTCTGCCTTCTTCATGCGTCCAGGGTTTCAGGTTTCGTCAGGCACGCCAAACCTGGCGGGGATTGCCGCAGCCGGGCGGGGGCCGATGCGGTCGCGCCGACGCTCAGTAGTTGAGGTTGGCGACCGGCTGCAGATCGGACGCCATCGCGGTGGACAGCTCCCGCACAGCACCGGCACGATGCTCGGTGACGCGGCCGGCGCGGAGCAGGTCGAGCACCGTGGGGCCGCCGAGGTACACGGTGCCGAGCTCCTGGATGCCCATCGAAACATCGGCGTCTGCCTCGGTGCGCTCGACCGAGACCGCGCCGTCTGCCGCCCGCAGGCGCCACGTCGCGTTGTTGTCCGGCAGCTGGGTGTCCGTGATGGCGATCGCGACGTCGCAGGGAGCCGCGTAGCCGCGTGCCTCGAGCGCGGCGGGCACGCTCAGCACCCGCAGCCAGAGATTGTCGCCCAGGGTGGCCTTCGCGCCGCGGATGTCCTTGAGCAGGTGCACGATCGGGGCATCGAGCGCAACCTTGTCGACGCGCGTGGTGCCCATGAGATCGAAGTCGGCGAGGACCGAGAACAGTCGGTGCTCGGCCGCGAGAGTGAGAGCGGCCCACGCGCCCACCTCCACGGTCCCCGACGGACCCGAGGGCGTCCAGTCTCCCTTGCGGCGCAGCAGCGCGTAGGCGACGGGGTTGTCGCCGTCCCGGATCACGACGATGCGCCGTTCCTCGGCCCCCGCCGTGATGCGCTTGGTGTCGAGGTCGAGGAACAGGTCGCGCGCCATGTCCTCGGCGAAGTCGAGGATGGTCCCGGGGCGCTCCATCTGAGCCTGGATGCTCAGGATGAGGGGAGTGTGGCGCTCGCGATCCGCGGAGTCGACCTCGACGGTGAGCGAGTCCGCGCCGTCGACCGCGCGCAGATCGACGCCCCGCGAGAGCTCGAGCCCCAGGTGGGGGGCGGCAAGGCCGTAGCCGAACCGCTGGTAGATCGCCGGCTCGGATGCCCACAGGGTCGAGATCGCCTCGCCGCGTGCCAGCGAGCGCGCGAAGTGATCGTCGATCATCGCACGCAGGAGGCCGCGACGCCGGTGGCCGGGGTGCACGCCTACCCAGGTGAGGCCGGCGGCCGCGACGGCGCCGCCGCCCGGCACGCGCGTGGGGTACGCGAAGGACGCATGGACCGCCGCGAGCGCGCCGACGGCGCCGCGCGACGGGTCGACGATCTCGAGCGCGCGGGCACGGCCGCGCGGCAGGATGGTGCTGAACTCCTCGGCATCACGCTGGAGCACCGAGAAGGCGAACGCGAACGCGGCGACGTCGAGTGCCTCGACCGCCCGCGACGCGTCGATCGATACGGCCTGGTAGCCGTCAGGAATGGTCACCCGACAATTGTTGCAGGGGCCTGCTCGGCGCGCCAGGGGAGCCCGCGCATCGGCACGAGCCGCGAGACCGCGACGCTAGTGCGCCCCAGACGCCTCCTCGATGCGGGTGCGCAGGCGCGCGTACTCGACCTTGAGGCAGTGGTTCTGCACCACGGTGAGCCCGGCCTCGCGGGCGCGTGCCGCCGACTCCTCGTGGACGACTCCCAACTGCAGCCACAGCGTGGATGCTCCGGCCGCGATCGCGTCGTCCGCGACCGGAGGCACGTGCTCGGAGCGGCGGAACACGTCGACGATGTCCGGGACCACGGGCAGGTCCGCGACCGAGTCGTAGAACCCGTGGCCGCGGATCTCCTGATCAGCGGCACGGGGGTTCACCAGGTAGATCTCGTACGGGGTCCGCGACATCAGCCATGTCGCGATCGCGTAACTGGTGCGGTGATCGCTGGGCGAGGCTCCGACCACCGCGACCGTCCTGGCGCTCGCGAGGAGGTCGACCAGCTCGTCGTCGCCCGGGAGGTGCGTGGGCGAGGGGGCAGGGCAGGCCGCGCCCATCGGGCCGTCGCTCGTGATGTCGCTCATACTGGTGGAACGTACCCGCGCGCTCAACATTCCAGAAATCGATAGTGAGAGCACCAGGGGAATGCCGTCGGCGCCGTTCCCGTTGGACTCGACGGAACGATGCACCCCAGACGAATGGAGACATCATGACTGACACCTCACCGCAGATCGGCATCGCCGACGGCGACCTCAAGGAGATCAACGCCGGCTTGGCGCGCGTGCTCGCGGACACGTTCACGCTCTACCTCAAGACCCACGGCTACCACTGGAACGTGACCGGGCCGCACTTCCGCTCGCTGCACCTGATGTTCGAGGAGCAGTACACCGCGCTCTTCGCTGCGACTGACGACCTCGCGGAGCGCATGCGCGCCCTCGGCGACACCGCGCCGGGCTCGATGGCAGAGATGATCGAGCTCTCGTCGCTCACCGACCACGAGCCCACTGGAGATGCGATCCAGATGGTTCGCAACCTCCAGCGGGACCACGAGGCCGTGGCTGCCGCGATCCGCCCGCTCGCGGAGGCCGCCGACGGTGCCGGCGACGGCGCAACGGCCGACCTGTACAACCAGCGCATGGAATTCCACGAGGAGTCCGCGTGGATGCTGAGGTCATTCGCGTCCTGACGCCACGGCGCGACACGCCCACGGTCCGAATGTCCGATTGGCGTTGATCGCAGCCATGAGAATGTACACTCGGTCCTGTCCGTGCGCGGTCCCAGCTTGCTGGTATCGCGCCGATGTCCCACCCCCCCTGGGACTGAGTCCTGCCACCCCCCGGTAGGACATCGGCCCCCGCCACCCCCCGGCGGGGGCCGTTCTCATGTCCGGGGTCCGACCCCGGCGGCGGGGCATCCGTTGCGCGCATGCGAAAGGCCCGAGCGCCGCAGCGCCCGGGCCCTCGCTTCCGTGGACGGTGCCTCAGATCCAGTACATGGCCGGCTCGCGCTGGCCCAGATCCTCCGGAACGGCGTCGGGGTCCGGGTGACGGTGGGAGTCGCCGGCGTCCACCGACGATGCCGCCGTCCCCGCCTCGCGCTCGTTCGGGTGATCGCGGATCTTGGCAGGGATGCCCACCGCCGTCGCGCCGTCCGGCACGTCCTTGACCACCACGGCATTCGAGCCGATGCGCGCATCGCACCCGATGTGGACGGGACCCAGGACCTTCGCACCCGCGCCGATCACGACGCGGTCGCCGACCGTGGGGTGGCGCTTGCCCGGGCTCATGGTCACGCCGCCCAGCGTCACGCCGTGGAAAAGGAGCACGTCGTTGCCCACGACGGCGGTCTCGCCCACCACGACGCCCATGCCGTGATCGATGAACACCCGGCGCCCGAGCGTGGCACCGGGGTGGATCTCGATCCCGGTGCTGCGGCGGGCGTACTGCGACCACAGCCGCCCGTACGACTTGAGCCCGTGGGTCCACAGCCAGTGCGCCACTCGGTGGTGCCACACGGCGTGAACGCCTTGGTAGGACAGGGCGATCACCAGCCGCGACCGTGCCGCGGGATCGCGGCGCATCGCGGTGTTGATGTCCTCGATCGCGAGTGCGATCGGGCCCTTGCTGTCAGTCATGCGGGGACGGCCTTTCGTGGTGCTGCGACGGTGTGGCGAGGATCAGTCCATGAGGTCGGCGTAGAGCACCGAGGACAGGTAGCGCTCGCCGAACGACGGAATGATGGTGACGATGGTCTTGCCCGCGTTCTCGGGGCGGTTGGCGACCTGGATCGCGGCGTGGATCGCGGCACCCGAGGAGATGCCCACGAGCAGGCCCTCCTTGCGGGCGACCGCGCGGGCCGTCGCGACCGAGGTCTCGGAGTCGACGTCGATGACCTCGTCGTAGATCTCGGTGTTGAGGATCTCCGGCACGAAGTTCGCACCGATGCCCTGGATCTTGTGCGGGCCGGGCTCGCCGCCGTTGAGGATGGGCGACTCGGCGGGCTCGACGGCGATGATCTGGATCTCGGGCTTCTTGGCCTTGAGCACCTCGCCCACGCCGGTGATGGTGCCGCCGGTGCCGATGCCGGCGACCACGATGTCGACCTCGCCGTCGGTGTCGTTCCAGATCTCCTCCGCGGTGGTGCGGCGGTGGATCTCCGGGTTCGCCTCGTTCGCGAACTGGCGGGCGAGGATCGAGCCGGGGCGCTCCTCGGCGATCTTGTTGGCTGCCTCGACGGCGCCCTTCATGCCCTCGGGGCCGGGGGTCAGGACGAGCTCGGCGCCGAACGCGCGCAGCAGTGCGCGGCGCTCCTTGGACATGGTCTCGGGCATGGCGAGCACGACGGTGTAGCCGCGCGCGGCGCCCACCATCGCGAGGGCGATGCCCGTGTTGCCGGAGGTCGCCTCGACGATCGTGCCGCCGGGCTTGAGTGAACCGTCCTTCTCGGCAGCGTCGACGATCGCGACGCCCAGGCGGTCCTTCACGGAGTTGGCCGGGTTGTAGAACTCGAGCTTGCCGAGCACGGTGGCGCCAGCGCCCTCCGCGAGAGCGTTGATCCTGACCAGCGGGGTGTTGCCGATGAGGGCGGTGGCGTCCTCGTAGATCTTTGCCATGATTCCTTTTCCTTGAGGTGAGAGGTGCCCGCACGCGGGCATGTCCGGAGTGAACAACACGGGGGCATCGGGATTCGATACCGGGGCGAGCGCTGGCGGGCATCCGAGCCCGCGGGCACGGGCGCGCGTCAGCGCTCTACAGACAGCAGCAGCACATGCGCATGCTGGAACCGGCGCACATCAGCGGGGCAGGCGAAGCGTACGCGGGAGTGCGTCGCTCGGTGCTCATCTCGCTGACCTTCCGTGTGCCGATGCCGCCAGGCTAGCGCCGATGCGCGGGCTGGGGCAAGCGTGAACGCGACCACCGCATCGGCCGTGCCTGCGCGCGCCACGGGCGCGACCACCCAGCGCGGAAGGCGTGTGCGCACTACGCTTTGGCTACGGCAGCGGTGGCGAAGGAGCAGGCATGTCGATCAAACCCGTGCATGTGAAGCGCGAGATCATGGCGGAGCCCGAGGCGGTATGGCGTGTCATCACCGACCTCGACAACGCGCCCAAGGTGCTGACGGCGATCGTCAGGATCGAGAGGCTCGAGGGCGACGGATACGCGCCGGGCGTCAAGTGGCGCGAGACCCGACGCATGTTCGGGCGCGAGGAGTCCGAGGACATGTGGGTCACGGAGGCCACCGCGCCGCGCTCCACGACCGTCGCGGCTGAGTCTCGCGGCACCAGCTACTCGACCGTGTTCCGGTGCGAGCCAAGCTCCCTGGGCACCACACTGCACATCGACTTCTCGGCCACCACGGCCGATGCGGGGCTCGGGCAGCGCATCGCCATGAAGGTGATGGGCAAGGCCGGGATGAAGGCCATGGAGAAGGCGCTCCTGCAGGATCTCGAGGACATCGCGAAGGCGGCGGAAGCCGCGGGACGGAGATAGATCATGGACTGGCTCACCTTCACGGACTTCCCTTGGCTGGGCGCTCTGCTGGCCTTTGTCGCCACGTTCATCCTGGGGTCCCTGTGGTACTCGCCGCGGATGTTCTTCAAGCCCTGGCAGCGCGCCGTGGGCTTCACGGACGAGGACATGAAGAACGCCAACATGGGGCTGTCGTTCGGCCAGATGGCGGTCGGCAACGTGATCGGCCTGGTGATCCTGGCGATGCTCCTGGTGGGACTGGGCGTGGACACGTGGTCCGGCGCGGCCGTCACGGGCGCGGCGGTCGGCTTCGCGATGCGTGGCGGCGCCCACCTCGTCCACGATGGATTCGCCCTGCGCAGTCCCGTGGCGACCTGGATCGACATCGCTCACGACACGGTCTCCCTCGCGCTCGCGGGACTGGTGATCGGCCTGTTCCTGTAGGCGACATCGGAATCGATGCTGGCCATTGCGCCTGATCTGGGCCAGGATGGGCCCGTGACCACCGGCCGGTGGTCGCACCACCGAGGACGATGGCGCCGGTGCTCCTCTCAGCGCACCGGACGGCTTCGGGGGCGGCGGGGGGACGTCGCCAGGCATCAGGTCGTCCCTGCATCAAGGGAGCACACGATGGACAAGTGGAAGATCATGGCCAACAGCAAGGTTCTGCGCGCCACCGCCGGCGCGAGCACCCTCATCGCGACTGCCGTCGTGGTGGGCGCTGGGTGGAAGTGGTACTGAGCGGTACCCGGCTCGGTGGCGGCGCGAGTGCTCCAGCGCCCGCGCCGCCACGGAGCCTCACTGTCTACGTCCTGACCATCGCCGCGCTCGGCGCGGCTGCCCTGATCGCCGTGGTCTGGATGACTCCGTGGCAGGGCATGCTCGACGACCTGCCGCTCGCCGCGGCGGTCTTCCTTGCCGTGGCGGCGATCGTCGGCGAGATCCTGCCGATCAAGTTCGTGAGGCCCGGCAGCCCTACGCGGTCGCTGTCGACGTCAGCGCCGTTCGTTCTCGCGCTCATTCCCGTCGCCGGTCTCGCCGTCGCGGTCATCGTGCAGCTCGTCGCGACCACGATCGACGACGTGCGCCTGCGCCGCGCGCCCGTCAAGTCGATCTTCAACTCGGGCCAGTACGTGCTGAGCGTGACGATCGGCGGCGCGGTCTTCGCGATGCTCGCGAACCGGCCCCTCGTCGCCGGGCCCACCCCCGTCGCGCCGTCGGACCTGCTCGCGCTTCTCGCGGGCGGCCTCATGATGATCGCCGCCAACTGGCTGATCGTCGCGGGCGTCGTGTCGATCGCCACGGGCCAGCCGCTGCGCGCCATCATCGGCAGCGACATGCGCTTCTTCGCCGTCACCAACCTGGTCCTGCTGTCCGTGGGCGGCCTCGCCGCTGAGGTGTCGGGAGACGGAGCCTGGGCGCTCGCGCTCCTCGCAGCCCCCGTGATCGCGGCCCACGTGTTCGCCGCATCCGCGGCACGCCACGCCCACGACGCAACGCACGATTCGCTCACCGGGCTGGGCAACAGGAGCCAGCTCCAGGCGAACCTGGAGAGGGCCCTCGACGCGACCCGCACGGCGGGCACTGGAACGGCGCTGGTCCTGATCGACCTGGACCATTTCAAGGACTTCAACGACACCCTCGGCCACCCCGTGGGCGACACCATCCTCACGACCGTCGGCGCAAGGCTGATCGCGGCCGCCCCGGAGGACGCCACCGTGCACCGATTGGGTGGAGACGAATTCGCCGTCATCGCCCCCGGCGGCCTGGTCGACGGCCAGGCGGTGGCGCGCGACCTGCTGGCCTGCTTCGACGAGCAGCTCCACATCGAGGGACTCGAACTGATCGTCCGGGCGAGCGCGGGCGTCGCCATTGCGCCCCAGCACGGCGACACCGTCGCCGACCTCATGAAGAACGCCGACATCGCTCTGTACCACGCGAAGCTCGAGCGCGACCGCATCAGCACGTTCGCGCCGGAGTTCGATGTCAACACGGTTGAGCGACTGCAACTGCTCGCGGACGTGCACGCGGCGCTCGACACGCGCCAGCTGCACGTCGTCTATCAGCCTCAGGTCGACCTCGCGACGGGGCGCATCGTGGGCGCCGAGGCGCTCGTGCGCTGGCACCACCCTCGAGGCCACATGATCGCTCCGGACGAGTTCATCCCGCTCGCCGAGAACTCCGGCCTGATCTTCCCGCTCACCGCGTACGTGCTCGACGAGGCTCTTGGGCAGCAGGCCCAGTGGCGCGCTCAGGGCTACGACCTGCGCATGGCCGTCAACCTCTCGGCCCGGCACCTGTCCGACCTCGGCCTGCCCGACCAGATCGCCGCCGCGCTCGCGCGCCACGACGTGCCCGCATCGGCCCTCGTGCTCGAGGTGACGGAGACCGGGATCCTGTCCGACCCGGCCCGTGCAGACGTCGTGATCAAGGCCGTGCGCGCGCTCGGCGTGGAGATCGCGATCGACGACTACGGCACCGGCAACGCGTCGCTCAGCTACCTGAAGCGCCTCGAGATCGATGAACTGAAGGTCGACCGGTCATTCGTCAGCAGCATCGGCAGCGATCACCACGACCTCATCATCGTGCGCTCGACCATCGACCTCGCGCTCTCGCTCGACCTGCGGGTGGTAGCGGAGGGAATCGAGGACGCCGAGACCGCTCGCGCGCTGCGCAAGCTCGGAAACGTCATCGGCCAGGGGCATCACCTGGGCTACCCGGTCGAGGCGGCGGAGCTCACCATCATGCTCGAGTCCCGTCGCGGTGCGAGCGCGCCGAGCCCGGGGGCGTAGCGCGTGCTGGTCCTCGCGTTCTGTCTGCTCGCCGTGCTGTCGCCGCTGGTCGCGGGCCGCTGGCCTGCCGGGCTGCTGCTCGGCAGATGGCGGTGGCCGCTGCTGGTGTGGGCGGCACTGCTCACGCAGATCGTCATCATCGAGGTGGAGACGCCCGAGGCCGTCGCCTCGACGCTGCACGTCGCCACCTACGTGATGGCCCTCGCGTTCGTGTGGCTCAACCGCAAGGCCGCCGGCGTGCTGGTCGTCGGCGCGGGTGCCGCGCTGAACGGGATCACCATCGCGCTCAACGGTGGCGTGCTGCCCGCTCGCCCCGAAGCGGTGGAGGCCGCGGGCATCGACGTCGACCACGCATTCGTCAACGCCGGCGTGGTCGAGGACCCGGTGCTGCCGTGGCTGGGCGACGTCTTCGCGTGGCCCGAGCCACTGCCGCTCGCCAATACCTTCAGCGTCGGGGACGTGCTGATCGTCGCCGGAGTGGCCATCGCGGCATGGGCGGGGTCGCAGCGCATCGGCGATGGCGAGACCCGGTCGGAGCGCGGCGACGTCGATACGATGCACGGGTGACGGAGCCCCAGCGCTGGAGCGCTCTGTCGACGGGTTCCGCTCAGCCTCCATTGCCGCACACGCCGGCTCCCAGATCGACAGCCACGCTCCACTGCGGCGCTCAGATTCGCGGTCATTTGTCTGAGCGCGGTGGTGGAGCGTCAGTGTCGGTTGCGCGAGGTCGCCGCGTCCTGGTGGAGCAGCAGCGGTGGCGCACCGGGCGCGGCCCGAGCGGCGTGGTCGGAATGGAGCGGGTGACGGGAATCGAACCCGCGTAATCAGTTTGGAAGACTGAGGCTCTACCATTGAGCTACACCCGCGTGGCCTGCGCGAAGAGCTGTCCGCCCGCCGCATCGGCGGGTACTAGAGTAGCCGAGCCTGGCCAGTACCGGGTACCGCCCTCGCCGAGCGAGCGCGGACGGGGTGTAGCGCAGCTTGGTAGCGCATCTGCTTTGGGAGCAGAGGGTCGCAGGTTCAAATCCTGTCACCCCGACGGCGACGACTCTCGCGGGAGCGTTCTTCGAGCGCCCTCGCGCATGCGAGAGATTGCGGCGGCAGAGACTGTGGGCTGCGGGCGTTCCCGTCGTTAGTGCTCAGGGCGGCGTGCCTCACCGACCACCGGAGAGATGCGGTTCGATCTCGCGCTCGAGCAGTCCTGCGAGCGTGGCGCTGTACGTCGACGTCAGGTGGTGCTCGTCCGCGAACACGAGCGTCGCCCCCTGAACGATCGAGCACATGTCAGCGACACACAGGTACGGCTCGAGGTCGACGATGTGAGCGCCATGGTCTGCCGCCGAACCCGTGGCGGCCCGGATGACCACGTCCCGCAGAGGGTCGTCAAGATTCGCCAAGCACGGCGTGATGTCGCCGGGGTTGACAGCCGCGCACTCGTGCACGCCGCTCTCGAACTCGGGGTAGTCTCGGATCCAGATCACCGGCACGTCGGCCGGGAGCCCGTCGAGCAGTTCCGTCGTCGCAGCGGCCCATTCGTCCGCCGTGGCCGCGGTGTCGTGCTCCGGGTGATACGACCGGTTGGCGATCACGATGGCGTCGACGGGCTCCCGCGCGAGTGCGGCGTACGCTGCCTCTCTCCACGTTGCGCATCGGTCCTCGCGTCCTTCGCGCACGATCGGGAACGCCGGACATCCCTTCTCAGTGATCTGCCACACCGTCGTGTCAAGCGCCGCTGATGCCGCATTGAGGCCCGGCATGAGCTGTGCGGCATGCGAGTCTCCAAGGAGTGCGATCCGATGCTTCGCGCCATCCGCACCCGTGTAGCACTTCTCGGCTCCAACTTTTGGAAGCTCGTCGAGGCACTTGCGGGAGTGGACGCCGTAGCCGGTGCCGCTCACCTCGCCGAGGGCGGGCTCGAGATTCGACGCGATCGTCGTGGTCGCGGTCACCGGCCTGCCCGCCTCGATCACCCGATCGCCCTCGCCGACGGAACCGAAGTCGCGGTTCGCGCTCACGACGTTGAGTGCGAGGATCGCGACCGCGATGGCTACCGTCGACGCCGCTGCCGCTGTCAGGGTGAGCGCGGGTCTCGCTCCCCGCACGCGCAACGGCTGCTCGACGTACCGGTAGGTGAGGGCGGCAAGAACGAAGGTGCTGGCGACGCCGGCGAGCGCCAAGGTCCAGTGGTGCGAGGTCAGGACGATCGGGGGGAGGATCAACAGCGGCCAGTGCCAGAGGTAGAGGGAGTACGACCAGTCGCCGATGCGCTGCGTCGTCCGGGACGCGATGAGCGCGAGGCTGCGGCTGCGTCGATGCCACTCGTCGCCGGCCGCGATGACGAGCACCGTCCCGAGGACGGGGGCGAGCGCGGCGACGCCGGGGAAGGCCGTTGATGCCCCGAACCAGAGGCAGGAGGCGCCGATCAGCACGATCCCGGCGAGGGCCATGATGCGGGCATGCGCGAGTCGCATGGCGTACCGACCGGTCCAGAGCGCGACTGCTGCGCCCGCTGCGAACTCCCATGCCCGCGTGGCTGGCGAGAAGAACGCCCACGCCTGGTTGGCATCGGTGAGCCATAGCGACAGGGCAAATGACGCGGCAGCGACGGCGATGATCGTGGCGACGATTCCTGTCAACCGCTTCCGGGCCGCGACCCATCCCGCGAACAGCAGGAGCGGCCACATGAGGTAGAACTGCTCCTCGACGCCCAGCGACCAGTAGTGCTGAACTGGGCTCGGTGCCGAGTCCGCGAGGTAATCGGTCGATTGGTGGGCGAACCACAGGTTCGGTACGTAGAAGGCCGTGGCCAACAGGTCCTCGAAGGGGGAGCTCGTCGTTCGTGGGCCGTTGAAGAGTGGCCTGTCGAGCACCGGAACCACGGTCGCCAGGGCGACGGCCGTGGTCAGGAGAACCAGCATCGACGCTGGGAGGATGCGCCGCACGCGTCGCGCATAGAAGTCCGCGAAGCGCGGCGATCCGTACCTCTGGATCCTGTCGACGAGATGACTCGAGATCAAGAACCCCGAGATCACGAAGAAGACATCGACGCCGACGTAGCCTCCGGTGACGAACGGCACACCCGCGTGGAACGCGATGACGGCGATCACCGCGACTGCGCGAAGGAACTGAATGTCGGCACGCGGCGCCCGCGTGGGCCCTCGTTGGGCTCGCGGTTCGACGACTGTCTTCTGCTCGGTGCTCACGTCCATGCCTCCCCCGTCCGCGGCCGCCGCGATCGCCGAATCGTCAAGACTCTCACAGCACGTAGTGCGCGTTGGGCCAGAGCGCGCGAATGTCCCGGTCGGGGAAGCGCTCGGCCACGAACTCGTAGGTGGGGCGCAGCGAACGCGCCACCTTGCGCAGTGTCGCGGCGTCGGGTCCGTCGTCGCTACGCGGGCTGGACACGTTCTTGCGCTCGGCGAAGTCGGGCTCGATCATGTCGATCCCCAGGAAACGGCAGATGTCCTGCACCGTGTCGCGCGTGAACAGTTCCTCGTAGAACCCGAAGTAGGCGTCCTCCTCCGGGAAGGTCGCGTCGATGCGCCGGATGGTGTCCTCATATCGACTGCGGCTCGCGTAGATCTCCTTGCGGTGCCACTTCAGCAGCATGGTCTCCGCGTCGGCTCCGAGGTTTTCAGGGACGTCGCGCGCGCGCATCCGGATCTGGGAGTAGATGCGCTCGACGGGGTCGCGCATCAGGAACATGGCGGCAGGCCGCATCCCCCGGCGGCTGACCTCTGCGCGCACCTCTTCCAGCCGGCGCTGCGGGAGAAGCGCGTAGATGGGCGTGTAGTCGGCGGTCAGGCGCACCTCGGGATCGGCGTGCGCGAGTGTGGAGAAGTAGTCGTAGTAGACGCGTGTGTCGGCGATCATCGCCGCGCGATGCAGGTGGCGCGGCCCGATCTCTTCCCCGCGCAGGCCACGCTCCGCAGCCGCGATCGCGCCGTCGAAAGCGCGCCGCGCGGCCGACGGGTAGTCCAGGTCGATCGCGTCCAGCACGTGGTACTCCTTGAAGTAGCCGCCGTCGAACTGCGGCGACCTGTCAAGGTAGGCGTGAAGCCAAGTGGTGCCCGCCTTCTGGGCGCCGAGCCCCAGGAGGAAGGTGGGGGAGGGGCTTCGCCGCTTGGTGCCGAACATGGTGGAACTCCGTAGCGTCGGTCGTGCGGTGGCTTGGGGGCAATCTAGCGCACATCGATTCCCCGCCGGCCTCCGTCTCGACGCACGCCGACGCGGCTATGCATGAGGGCACAATGGGGCGGCGCTGCCATGCCGACGCCCGCGCGCCGAACTCCACCGTGGGCCTTCGCCCCAGGCGTGCATCGAGGCGCGAGGGGCTGAGCAGGGCGATGCGCGATGGACAGGGGAGCATCGCCCTGAGCGAACCGATTGGGCCTCAGCCCACACGGCGACTAGACTCTTAGGGTTGCCCGACTGCGGCGTGCCCGCATACGGCCAAGCCAGCACCCCATTCACAGGAGCACATCAGTGACCAGCGCCCTCGAGAAGATCGACGCCACGACCGTCAAGTTGACGGTCAACCTGACCGAGGAGGACCTCAAGCCCTCGCTCGACCACGCCTACCAGCACATCGGCGAGCAGGTGCAGATCCCCGGCTTCCGCAAGGGCAAGGTGCCGCCGCGCATCCTCGAGCAGCGCGTGGGCAAGGGTGCCGTCATCGAGCACGCCGTCAACGACGGCCTTCCCGGCTGGTACTCGGCCGCGGTCGAGGAGCAGGAGATCCGTCCGTTCGGTCAGCCCGAGGTCGAGATCGTGAGGATCCCCGGCTCCGAGGAGGGCTTCGAGGGCCTCGAGTTCACCGCGACCGTCGAGGTGCGCCCCGACGTCGAGCTGCCCAAGGCCGAGGACATCACGCTCGAGGTCGAGCCCGTCGAGGTCTCGGACGAGGACGTCGACGCGCGTCTCGACCAGCTCCGCGAGCGCTTCGGCTCGCTCAAGACCGTCGACCGCCCCGTCGCGGACGGTGACTTCACCACCATCGACCTCGCCGCCAAGCTCGACGGTGCGGACGTGGACAACGTCCAGGGCACCTCGTACCAGGTGGGTTCCGGCAACATGCTCGAGGGCATGGATGACGCGCTGATCGGCCTGTCCGCCGACGAAGAGACCACGTTCGAGGCACCGCTCGCCGCGGGCGACAACGCCGGCCAGGTCGCGCAGATCACCGTCAAGGTGACCGCCGTCAAGGAGCGCGAGCTCCCCGAGGTGGACGACGACTTCGCGCAGCTCGCCTCCGAGTTCGACACGGTCGACGAGCTGAAGGACGACCTGCGCGAGCAGGCCGCCCGCATCAAGGCCAACAACCAGGCCGTCGAGGCCCGCGAGAAGCTGATCGACGCGCTGGTCGCGGCAACCGACTTCGAGCTGCCCAAGAAGGTCATCGAGTCCGAGGTCCACTCGCACCTCGAGAACGAGAACCGCCTGGACGACGACGAGCACCGTGCCGAGGTCACCGAGGAGGCGCACAACGCCCTGCGCGCGCAGATCCTCCTCGACCAGCTCGCGGACGACCTCTCGATCGAGGTCGAGCAGAACGAGCTCCTCGACTACCTGCTCAACGCGTCGCGCCAGTACAACATGGACCCGAACACGTTCATCCAGCAGGTTGAGCAGGCCGGCCAGATCCCGTCGATCGTCGCCGAGGTCGCCCGTTCGAAGGCCACCGCCTTCGCGCTGCGCCGCGCGACCGTCAAGGACACCGCGGGCGCCGTGGTGGACCTGTCCGCCGTCATCGGCTCGATCGAGGACGAGACCAAGGACGACGAGATCGACGAGGCCGCCGTTGCCGCCGCAGTCGAGGAGGCCGCGACCGACACCAAGTAGTCGGAACGCTTTCGCGACGAAGCCCCGTCTCCCTTCCGGGAGGCGGGGCTTCGTGCTGTTGTCTCGGGCTGGCGCGTGTGCCAGCTCTCGACGGGCCGATGCGCGGGTGGGGTCAGCTGACGGCTGCGGCGGTGCCGAACAGCATGGCCACGAGGCCGAAGTACATCAGCGCGAGAAACGCGACCAGCGCGAGGTTGAGATAGCCAAGGACGAGTGCAGCGATCCCGAGGCCGCGGCTATCGGCCTCGCCGCGGTTCGCGGCCGCTACTCCGAGGTGGCCGAACACCACGGCTCCGAGCCCGATGCCCAAGAGCGACAGCACAAAGGCAGTGATGTTCATCCACGTCTTCGTGGGGCGTGCTCCGATGTGGTGATAGTGGTGCACCACGTCACCCTGGGGCTGCGGCCGGTATGGGTCGGGTCGGTGGTCCATGTACGTCACAGGGTTCCCCTCGTCGAGATTCGTCTCGGGGACCCTAGCGGCACTGTGTCTCAAGCGGCAGGTTTCTGTGACATCAATAACGACCGACGCGCGGGTGGGGTCAGGCGGCGATCGCGTCGCTCGTGCACCAGTCCGCGGGGTTGTCGCCGGCGCACTCGCCGATGACGGTGCCGAAGATCGCGCCGAAGAACACGAGCAGGATGATCGTGGCGATGATGCCGAGCCCCACGAGCACGTAGCCCGTGATGAGGCCGCCGAGCGCGACGCCGCGATTGTCGGCCTCGCCTCGCTTGGCCGCAGACAGGCCCAGGTGGCCGAAGACGATGCCGGCGATGGCGGTGATGCCGAAGATCAGGCCGGACAGCGACAGGACGAGCGACGCGATGCCCATCCAGTTCTTCTCGGTACCCGGGCGCGGGGCCACCGGCTGCGCGTAGTACTGCGGCTGCCCGTACTGGGGCGGCTGCGCGTACTGGGGCGGCTGCGCGTATTGCTGCGCATACGGAGGCTGCGCGTACTGCGGCGGGGGAGTCCCCGCATCGGCGCCTGGGCTGGGCGGCTGCTCTGCAGGCTGCTCGGCTGCGGGCTCGGGCTGGTCGTCTGCCGGGCCCTGCGGTGTGGTGGTCATGTCTGTCTCCTTGTCTCAGGTCTGGGTCGCTCAGGTGGTCTCGAACTCCCACACGATGGTGCCGTCGTCGCTGGTGCACCAGTCGGCAGGGATGTCGCCGCCGCACTGAGACGCACCCCACGCGAAGAACGCGAAGATCGCGATCGTCGCGAGGATGCCCAGCACCAGCACCACGTAGCCCGTGATGAGTCCGCCGAGCGAAAGGCCGCGGTTGTTTGCCTCGCCCCGCTTGGCGGCAGCCAGACCCAGGTGGCCGAACACGATGCCAGGGATCGCCGTGAACCACGTCAGGAGCCCCACCAGGGACAGCACGAGCGAGATGATGCCCATCCAGTTCTTCTGGGTGCCAGCGCGGTACGTCCCGGGGTAGGCGTACTGCGGCGGGTAGGCGGGCTGACCCAGACCCGGCTGGGCGTACTGCTGCTGGAACCCCGGCTGCGGGTCGTGCGGCACGTGCGGCCCAGGATCGGGCGGCGGATACGCGGGCCGGCCCTCGCCGGCCTGCGCAGCGCCGCCAGCGTCAGCGGGACGCCTGGCGAACGGGTCCTCGGGCGTGGTGGACATGTGGGCCTCCTGCTCAACGAAACTCCTACGCCCCTGACGCTAGTCCGGGCGCCAGGGCCGCGCATCGGCCTTCCGTCCGATCCTCACCCTGACCCTCCTCCGGGACCTCCCGCACCTGCACCCCGGCGACCCGCGCATCGGCTGTTCACCCGGTAGCGAAATGGCGGGGAAAACGGCATGAACGCTCGCGCCGCGCCGTTAAGTTGGGGACATGAGCACGCACGAGAGGACTGACGTGAGCGACACCATCACCGCCCGCGGCGACGTCGGAGGCATGGGTCTCAGTGACTCGATCTTCAACCGTCTGCTGCGCGAGCGCATCATCTGGCTGGGCGACGAGGTCCGCGACGACAACGCGAACGCGATCTGCGCGCAGATGATGCTGCTGGCCGCGGAGGACCCGGACAAGGACATCTACCTGTACATCAACAGCCCCGGCGGCTCCATCACCGCGGGCATGGCGATCTACGACACCATGCAGTACATCAAGCCGGACGTCGCGACCGTCGCGATGGGTATGGCTGCGTCGATGGGGCAGTTCCTGCTGTCCTCGGGCGCGCAGGGCAAGCGGTTCGCGACGCCCCACGCCCGCGTCATGATGCACCAGCCCTCGGGCGGCATCTACGGCACCACGACGGACGTGCGCATCAACGCCGAGCTCATCATGCACATGAAGAAGACCCTCGCGCAGCTCACCGCCGACCAGACCGGCAAGACGCTCGAGCAGGTCAACAAGGACGCGGACCGCGACCGCTGGTTCACCGCCGAGGAGGCCCAGGAGTACGGCTTCGTCGACAAGGTCATCAAGCACGCCGCCGAGGCCGGCGACGAGTCGCAGGGAGGCAAGGCGTGAGCGAGATCTACCAGACCATGCAGGCAGCCGGACGCACCTCGGGATTTGGCGGAGCGGCTCCGGCCGGGCCCTCGTCGCGGTACATCCTGCCCTCCTTCGAGGAGCGCACCGCGTACGGCTTCAAGCGCCAGGACCCGTACGCGAAGCTGTTCGAGGACCGCATCATCTTCCTGGGCGTCCAGATCGACGACGCCTCGGCGGATGACGTCATGGCGCAGCTGCTCGTGCTCGAGTCCCAGGACCCCGACCGTGACATCACGCTGTACATCAACAGCCCCGGCGGCTCGCAGACCGCGCTGACCGCGATCTACGACACCATGCAGTACATCAAGCCCGAGGTGCAGACGGTGTGCCTGGGCCAGGCGGCCTCTGCGGCTGCGGTGCTGCTCGCGGCCGGTTCGCCCGGCAAGCGCCTCGCGCTGCCCAACGCCCGCGTGATGATCCACCAGCCGCGCATCGAGGGCGGCGCTCGTGCGCAGGCCTCGGACATCGAGATCTACGCCGAGGAGATGGTGCGCATGCGCGAGTGGCTCGAGTTCACTCTCGCCAAGCACACCGGGCAGAGCCAGGAGAAGGTGCGCGATGACATCGAGCGCGACCGCTTCCTGTCCGCCGTCGAGGCGCAGGAGTACGGCCTCGTGGACCAGGTGCTCGAGTCCCGCAAGGGCGTCGACACCATGGCTCCCGAGGACCGCGCCGCCGCAGCGGCGATCGCGCCCAAGAAGGATGACAAGAAGAAGGACGACAAGTAGTCGACTTCGTCACAGCGGCCGCTCCTGCTCGCGCAGGGGCGGCCGCTTTCGTTTGCGGTCCTTTTGCAGGGCCGATGCGGTGGCGGGCTCGCGTACCCCATCCGCGCGTGCGCCCAGGGCGAACTCCTAGGGCGGCGAGTCGCCCGACGCGTGTCGGTGCGGCTCGGTAGCCTGGACACGATGGCGGCGGACCATGGGTGGAGGCCTTGATGACGCGACCGGCAGACAGCGGCGACCTGCTGAAGTGCTCGTTCTGCGGCAAGACGCAGAAGCAGGTGCGCAAGCTCATCGCGGGCGGCGGCGTGTACATCTGCGATGAGTGCATCGAGCTGTGCAACGAGATCATCGAGGAGGAGTTCGCCGAGGCGGCTCAGACCGAGTTCACGGAGCTGCCCAAGCCGCGCGAGATCTACGACTTCCTCGAGCAGTACATCGTGGGCCAGGAGCAGGCCAAGCGGGCGCTGTCCGTGGCGGTCTACAACCACTACAAGCGCGTGCGCGCGGGCGAGGCCCGCCCCAAGGACGACGACGGCATCGAGATCTCGAAGTCCAATGTGCTGTTCATCGGCCCCACCGGAACCGGCAAGACGTACCTCGCGCAGACCCTTGCTCGCATGCTGAACGTGCCCTTCGCGATCGCTGACGCCACCGCGCTCACCGAGGCCGGGTACGTGGGCGAGGACGTCGAGAACATCCTGCTCAAGCTGCTGCAGGCCGCCGACTTCGACGTCGACAAGGCCCAGCGCGGCATCATCTACATCGACGAGATCGACAAGGTCGCGCGGAAGGCGGAGAACCCCTCCATCACGCGCGACGTGTCGGGCGAGGGCGTGCAGCAGGCGCTGCTGAAGATCCTCGAGGGTGCGCAGGCCTCGGTGCCGCCGCAGGGCGGGCGCAAGCACCCGCATCAGGAGTTCATCCAGATCGACACCACCGACGTGCTGTTCATCCTGGGCGGCGCGTTCGCGGGCCTCGAGGAGATCATCAGCTCGCGCGTGGGCCGCAAGGGCATCGGGTTCGGGGCGCAGCTCAAGGAGGCCGACAACTCGGACCTGTTCGCGCACGTCACCCCCGCGGACCTGCACAAGTTCGGGCTGATCCCGGAGTTCATCGGGCGCATGCCGGTCATCGCGACCGTGTCGCCGCTGGACGTCGCCGCGATGGTGTCGATCCTGACCGAGCCCAAGAACGCCCTGGTGAAGCAGTACCAGAAGATGTTCGAGCTGGACGGCGTGGAGCTCGAGTTCGAGCCCGAGGCCGTCGAGGCGATCGCGGAGCAGGCGCTCGAGCGCGGCACCGGCGCGCGCGGGCTGCGGGCCATCATGGAGGAGGTCCTCCAGGAGACCATGTTCGAGGTCCCGGGCCGCGACGACGTCGGCCGCGTGGTGGTGACCCGCGAGGTGGTCCTCGACCGCGTGACGCCGGCCTTCCTGGCCCGCGAACCGGAGGAAGCAGAAGGCGCGGCCTAACCCGCGCCTCGCCGCCCGTCGCACCCGCCGCTGGCCAGCTCGCTGTCCGGCACTCATGGTCCCCTTTGACGCTTGTGAGCGCGCTATCCGGCGCACGCACACCGGTGGCGCGCCGTCCCCAGGCGGTGGCCTTGCCTTCCGATCCCCAAGTCCCGCCGCTGGGCAAACCCCCCGTGGCTGGTCTGCGACTACCTGTGGGCAGATGCGATCGTTGCGGACAGTGCCCAGGGCCGATGCGTCGACGAGCCTGACTGGGCTCCTGACTCAAGAGCCGCGCGCCTACACCCGCGGAGAGCTGATCGCGATGAGCAGTGAGAGTGCGCTGCGCCACGCCATCGCGCGTGGTGACGTGGTGCGCTTGCTTCACGACTCGTACGTCGCGTCGGTACACGCGAGCTCCTTCGCTGCCCGAGCCGACGCAGTCCTTGCGTGGCCGGGCATTCGTACTGCTCTCGGCGGTGCATCGGCGCTCTTCCTGCGCGGAGTGCTGGGGACGTGCCCGGAACGCGTTGACCTGTGCATCGGTGCGCACGACCATGTTCGAGCGCCTGCATGGGTCAGAGTGCGGCACTGTTCGTACGACCTGCCGACGGTGCGATGGCGGCGCGTCACTCTGGTGGCGCCGGCGGTTGCGGCTGTCCAGGCGTACGGCGAGGCCCACCCTCGCATGCGTTCGGAGGTGGTCTTCGGCACTCTGCGTAGTGGAGCCGCGTCGCTCGAAGACTTTCAGGAGGCGCTGGACCTTGTTCCGCGCGTCCGCATGCGTCGCGAACTGCGTCGCGACCTCGATGCTGCAGCGCGAGGCGCAGAGAGTTGGCTCGAGGCGGCGAGTCTGCGGGGCCTCTTCAACACTCAGGAGTTCAGGCGCCTGATCCCGCAGCACACGGTCATGGTACGGGGCATGACCTTCCGCTTGGATCTCTACGATGCTTCGACGCGAACGGCGATCGAGCTGGACGGGTCCTCGTACCACTCAGCACCCGGTCACCAAGAAAGTGACCGGGTTCGCGACGCGGAGCTCGCCACGGTCGGCATCCAGACCGTGCGACTCAGCTATCGCCAGGTCGTGGAGCGCCCAGAGTGGTGTCGTGAGACGGTGCGCGACGTCCTGCGGGCACGGTCCCGCCGCGCCTGAGTGCCGGAAGGCGCGCTCCGACGTGCGCTAGGGGTCGGTGAGTGCCGGACGGTGAGTGCCGGGAGGGAGGGGCAGGAGGGGGCAGGGGGCGGGTCAGGACTCCGCGAGGAGGGCGTTCTCCGTTCGCATCACCGTCGTGTCGGCGACCGGCGCGCCGGACCCGTCCTCCGGGCCCTCGCCGTCGACGCCCGGGTCGAGCGCCGCCACCGCGTCCACCACCTGCAGCGAGCGCACGCGCCCGGCAGCCATCAGGTCCGCCTTCGCGGCGTTCACGGCAGGCACCGACGCCTCCGGCACCAGCAGGTCCACGGACACGATCTCCGTGCGCTGCGACACCTTCGCCTCGGACTTGATCTTGCGCAGGGCCGCCAGCGCGGCACCGGCAGCGTCCACCAGCGTGGGGTCGGGCGTGCCGCCGGCGACTGCCCGCAGGGGAGCGGCCGACGGCCACGGAGCGCGGTGCACCGTGCCGGGACGGAACCACGACCACACCTCCTCGGTCGCGAACGGCAGCACCGGCGCGAACAGGCGCAGGAACGTCTCGAGCGCGATCGTGAGCGTCGCACGCGCGGACGCCGCCTCGGGCGAGCACGGCGCGAACGGGTCGATCGCCTCGCCCGGAGCAGCGCCGTCGTAGGCGCGGGTCTTCACCAGCTCCACATAGTCGTCGCAGAAGGTCCAGAAGTACGACTCCGCGAGCTCGAGAGCGCGCGTGTGGTCATACGCCTCGAACGCCGCAGTAGCGCCGTCGACCACGTCCGCGAGGCCGGCCAGGAGCGCGCGGTCCAGCGGCTGCGAGACCAGGGCGTGCGGGATGTCGAATGCCGCCGCGTTGTGCTCGGACACGTCGTGACCGCCGGACACCGCACCGTTGGCCGCCGCACCAGCGAACACGCCGTTGATGATGCCGCCGGTCACGTGCTTCGTGGCCCGCATGCCCTCCTCGAGCGAGGAGTCGGCAGCGGTCGCGATGCCCGTCGCACCCAGCGCGAACTTCGCGGCATTCAGCACCTTGTTCGCGAGCCGGCGCCCGATCTTCATCTGGCCCTCGTCGAAGGCCGCGTCCGTGCCCAGGCGCGCGGAGGCCGCCCAGTAGCGCACGGCGTCGGAGCCGTGGGTCTCGAGCAGGCCCATGGGCGTCACCACGTTGCCCTTGGACTTCGACATCTTCTTGCGGTCGGGGTCCAGGATCCACCCGGAGATGGCCGCGTGCTTCCACGGCAGCTCGCCGTGCTCGAGGTGCGCACGCACCACGGTCGAGAACAGCCAGGTGCGGATGATGTCCTGGCCCTGCGGGCGCAGGTCCATCGGGAACACCTTCGCGAACAGCGCCGGGTCCTCGCGCCAACCGCCCACGATCTGCGGCGTCAGCGACGAGGTCGCCCACGTGTCCATGATGTCCTTCTCGCCGGTGAAGCCACCGGGCACATCGCGCTGGTCCGCAGAGAACCCCGGAGCCACATCAGTCGAGGGATCCACGGGCAGCGTGTCCTCGGCGGGAACGATGGGGGAGTCCCATACCGGATCGCCCGAGGAGTCGAGCGGGTACCAGACGGGAATCGGCACACCAAAGAAGCGCTGGCGCGAGATCAGCCAGTCGCCGGTGAGGCCGTTGACCCAGTTCTCGTAGCGCTTGCCCATGTGCGCGGGCAGGAAGTCGAGCGCCTCGCCGCGCGCGAGCAGCTCGCCGCGCAAGCCCGCATCACGCCCGCCGTTCGCGATGTACCACTGGCGCGACGTGACGATCTCGAGCGGCTTGTCGCCCTTCTCGAAGAACTTCACGGGGTGCGAGATGGAGCGTGGCTCGCCGTCCATCACGTCCGCCTCGACCAGCATCTCCACCACGCGCTTCTGCGCGGAGAACACCGTGAGCCCGGCCAGCTCCGCGTACACGGACGCGGCGTCGCCGGTCTCGAGCCCGGCGGGCGGCTCCGAGCGGAAGCGTCCGTCGCGGCCCAGCACGGAGCGCATCGGCAGGTCGAGCTCGCGCCACCACGTCACGTCCGTGACGTCGCCAAAAGTACAGATCATCGCGATGCCCGAGCCCTTGTCGGGCGACGCCAGCCGGTGCGCCACCACGGGCACCTCGACGCCGAACAGCGGCGTCCGCACGTGCTTGCCGAACAGCGGCTGGTACCGCTCATCGTCCGGGTGCGCCACGAGCGCCACGCACGCGGGCAGCAGCTCGGGACGGGTGGTCTCGATCCACACGGACTCGTACGAGCCGGTGGCCTCCTCCGCGTCGGCCGCCTTCTCGAAGGCGATGCGGTGGTAGGCGCCGGGGCGCTCGCGGTCCTCGAGCTCGGCCTGCGCGACCGCGGTGCGAAAGGTCACGTCCCACAGCGTGGGAGCCTCCGCCTGGTAGCACTCGCCGCGCGCGAGCCCGCGCAGGAACGCCTGCTGGGCGACCGCCTGCGAGGACGGAGAGATGGTCTGGTAGGTCCGCGACCAGTCCACGGACAGGCCCAGGTGGCGCCACAGCGCCTCGAACTGCTTCTCGTCCTCCTCGGTGAGCCGCTCGCACAGCTCCACGAAGTTGCGGCGCGAGATCGGCACCTGGTCCGCGGCCTTCACGGACGCCGCTCCCCCCGAGTGCGGCGGCTCGAAGCCCTCCTCGTACGGGAGGGTCGGGTCGCAGCGCACGCCGAAGTAGTTCTGCACGCGGCGCTCGGTGGGCAGGCCGTTGTCGTCCCAGCCCATCGGGTAGAAGACCTCGCGGCCGCACATGCGCTGGTAGCGCGCGACCACGTCGGTGTGCGTGTAGGAGAACACGTGACCCACGTGGAGCGATCCGGAAACGGTGGGCGGAGGCGTGTCGATCGAGTAGATCTGCTCGCGGTCCTTGGTCTCGTCGAACCGGTAGGTGCCCTGGTCCTCCCACACGGAGTTCCAGCGGTCCTCGAGTCCGTCGACGGTGGCCTTCTGGGGGATGCGCGAAGTCATGGTCGCCATTCTTCCAGAGCAGCGCCGATGCGCGGGCACGGCTGCCGTCGGTTCGGCCGATGCGCGGGCTGGGGCGCCGCGAGCGGCTACAGTTCGACGGCGCCGACCACCTCGGTGGGCGTGGTGGACCCGCCGTCGGGTTCGACGCTCACCGCGATCGCTGCGGCGCCGTCGAGGCTCGCGTCCCATGCGGCCTCGCTCGTCCCGGGCGCCATGACCGGACCCGGCACGGGCGCGGAGCCGTCCGCCGGCACGATCCACAGCTGATACGTCTGGTCGTCCGTGAGCGGCGGAGTCTCTCCCACGACGGCGA
The DNA here is from genome assembly GCF_913055775.1 of uncultured Demequina sp. GTDB lineage: Bacteria > Actinomycetota > Actinomycetes > Actinomycetales > Demequinaceae > Demequina. The sequence continues at coordinate 32,284 of NZ_CAJXJX010000015.1, forward strand.
TGCCCTCCGTGGCGGACAGGTAGACGGTGGTCTCCCCCAGGTCGAGCGGGGCCTCGACCACGTCGTCTGCGCCGCGGATCCGCGCCAGATCCTGAGCGAGCTGGCTCGAGTCCTCGCCACCTGACAGAAAGAACGTGACTCCCATCACCACGACGGCGAACAGCGCGCTGGCGGCGACCAGCACGGCGGTCCGCGTTCGGAAGCGGCGCTCGGGTGACGGTGAGTGGCGGCGTGCACCCGCATCGGCCGATGCGGCGGCACCCGCGGGCGCCGGCACCTGCTCCGTGATCTCCACGGCA